>JASBSV010000044.1 GCA_030148745.1 Paracoccaceae bacterium | reverse complement strand
GTCCTCCAGCGTCAGCCGCCCCTGCTCCCGCCGGATCCGCCGCCCGTTCAGCATGAAAGAGGCGATATCGCTGCCCGCCGTGGCCATCGCATCGCTGACCAGAAAAATCTCGCCCGGGCCCTGCTTGGCGCGCAGCGCCAGCGCCAGCGCCGGGGGCGCGACATGAATGCCATCGGCGATCAGCCCTGCCGATAACGCCCCAAGGTTCAGCGCCGCGCCCACCACCCCCGGCTCGCGGTGGCCAAAGGGGCGCATGGCGTTGAACAGATGCGTCACACCGCGCGCGCCCGCCGCCTGCGCCGCGCGGCACGCGTCATAAGTGGCATCGCTATGGCCAAGCGAGACGATGGCACCGGCCGCCACAAGCGCGGCGATCTGATCGGGGCGGGCCGCGTCGGGCGCCAGCGTCACCAGCAGGGTCGGCAGTTGCGCCGCCGCCGCGGTCAGCTCTGCCAGATCCTCGGCCGTCATCGGCCGGATCAGCGCCGGATCATGCGCCCCTTTGCGCGATAGGGCCAGATGCGGCCCCTCAAGATGCAGGCCCAGAATGCCGGGCACCCCGGCATCAATCGCCGCCACGGCGGCCCCGATTGCCGCGCGGGTTTTATCGGGCGTGTCGGTGATCAGCGTGGGCAGAATCGCGGCGGCGCCAAGGCGCGCATGGGCATCGGCCATCTGGCGCAATGTCTGAACGTTTGGCGCGTCGTTGAACATCACGCCGCCGCCGCCATTGACCTGAAGATCGACAAAACCGGGCGCCAGAACCCCGGCCCCCAGATCGCGCCGCGCTATATCGGGTGGCAGGTCCCGCGCCGGCCCCAGCCCCGCAATCTGACCGCCCCGCACCACCAGCGCCCAGCCGCTATGCAGATCCCGGCCATCAAAGATCCGCTCGGCCAGATAGGCAAGCGGGGTATCCCCGGGCGCGCCAGTCATGTCGTCTGGGTCACCTTCTTGAGGTGCCGCGGCGTGTCGGGGTTGATCCCGCGCTCGGTCGCGATCCTCTCGACCATCGCATAAAACGAGACGATCAGGCTCAGCGGATCGGCCAGCGGATGGGCGCTTCGCACATGCGCAAGCTGCCGGGCCGCTGCCGATTTGCCCGAGGTGATGAAAACCTCTGCCCCTTTGCCCGCCAACTCATCGGCCACCGCGCTTCGGCAGGCATCCGCGCCATCGGCAAGCAGGCGCTCAACCGCCGAAGGGATCTCAAGGATCTCGCGGCGCATGTCAGAATGTTGATCGGCCATAGTGTTCTGCCCTGCCCGGAGTTACGCGCCTAAGAAAGCCACCCCCGCCGGTGATCGTCAAGGGCGGCCCCTCCCGGCGCCCCGCCCCGCCCCGCCGCGCCGCTATCGCTCTGCCGCCAGTGCCCGCGCAAGGGCAAGCGCGCCGTCAAGCGCTGTCGCCTTTGGCGCAACCAGCGCCGCGCGCGCCGGCGCCGGCAGGTAATTGCCATAACGCGGCCCGATGCCGCCGGTCAGGCACAAAGCCTCGCCCGGGGTCCAGCCCAGAACGCCCAGCCCCTTCTCGATCCATGCCGCGCCCTCGCCCAGCAGCGCCAGCGCCAGCGGATCGCGCGCATCGGCGGCCTCAAACACCATGGGCGCAAAGGCGGCGAAATTTTCGGGGCCCGCCGCGGCGCCGAAATGGGCGATCTTCTCGCAGGAGCCGGAAAACTCGGCGCTCAGCCGCCGCGTCAGATCCGATGCCTGGCCCATCGCGTCAGCAGCGGCCAGCGTGCGCGCCAGTGCCGCCCGGCCCAACCATGCGCCCGAAGCCTCATCGCCCAGTGCCAGACCCCAGCCGCCGATCGCCCGCTGCCGCGCGCCATCCTGCCGGATCAGGAAGGAGCCTGTGCCAATCCCGGCCAATGTGCCGCTGCCGCCGCCAAAAGCCCCGGCCAGGGCGGCCACCCGGTCGTTGTCGATCCTGATCTTTGTGAACGGCAAATGCCGGGCCACCGCCGCGCCCTCCTGCGGGCTGAGGACACCGGCAAGACCCATAAAGACGGATGCCTCCTCGATAGCCTCGAAGCTCAGACCGGCCTTTGCGGCCAGATCGCGCAATCCCTGCGCCAGACGTTCCAGCGCGCCGGTAAAATCGCTGGCCAGATTGGCCGGCCCGCTCTGGTGATCCCAGCGCTGCGCGCCGCGCGTCATGGCGATCCGGCAGCCGCTGCCGCCGCCATCGACACCGATCAGGATGTCAGGCTGGTCCTGCTGCGACGGCGCCATGGGCCATATCCTTGCCGGTGATCATGGCCCCGGTCTTTAGCGCAAACCGCTGCGCCCCGCCAGCCAGGCGGCAGGCGCTACTTGCCGGGCTGGGACAGGCAGTTGGCCATGCCCTCGGCGATCTGAAGGATCAGCGCAGGGTAAAGCCCCGGCCCCGGCTCAAGATCGGCGCCCAGAGGGTCAAGCGCGGCCAGCGTGATATCCAGCCCGCCAAACACCTCGCTCAGCCGGGCCGCGTCGATCTGCGGCTCGGTAAAAAGGCAGCGCACATTCCGCGCGCGGGCCAGATCGCGCATCTGCACCATGCGTCTGAGGCCGGGTTCGGCGGCATCGCCCCCCGAAATCGCCCCGACCGCATTCATTCCAAAGGCTTTTTCAAAGTGCTGGAAGGCATCGTGATAGACCAGATAAGGCACTTGCCGCAGCGGCTTTAGCCGGATTTTCACCTGCGCCGTGACCTGCGCGATCTCGGCCCGCGCGGCGGCGGCATTGGCGCGATAGCTGGCGGCATTTTCGGGATCGGCAAGCGCCAGTTCCTCGGCGATCACGCCCAGCCAGACCTCGGCATTGGCCGGGTCGAGCCACATATGCGGGTCCTGTTCGGCCTCTGCCCCCGCCTTAGCGCCCGCCTGAGTGCCCGTCTGAGCGCCCGCACCCGTGCTGTCAAAGGCGCCGCCGGGGCGCATCAGGCGCTGGTGGCTGCCCTCGGCCTGCGACAGCATCACCTGCCCCGCCGTGGGATCAAGCGCGCCAAGCGCCTGTTCCAGCCATGGCGTCAGGGCCGGACCGACCCAAAAGACCAGATCGGCCTGCTCAAGCGCGCGCGCCTGCGATGGCCGAAGCTGATAGTCATGCGGCAGATACCCCTGCCCGACCAGAAGATCCGGCTGCCCCAGATCGCCCATCACCTGCGAGACCAGCGCATGCACCGGCGCGATATCGGTCACCACATTGGGCACCGCCGCGCGCAATGGCCCGCCCGGCCCGAAACCCGCCGCAGCGGCGATCAAAAAACCCAGCAAAAATTTCCGCATCCGTTCCTCATATTGTCTGAATATTGTCTCAAAACGCGGTTGAACCCCGCCGCCAAGCAATGTTATATCATATCAGTTCTTGAAAATGGCAAGAGGCAATTTCAGGTGTCCACACCCGGTTTCGAAAAACACGATCACAAGGCCTGTGTCGCCGGCGCGCTGACCAGCGCCGAGGCCGAGTGTCGCGACAAGGGCCTGCGGCTGACGCCGACCCGGCGCCGGGTGCTGGAGATTCTGTTGAGCGATCACAAGGCCCTTGGCGCCTATGATCTGCTGGCCGAACTGTCGCGCGAGGGGCTGGGCTCGCAGCCGCCGGTGGTCTACCGGGCGCTTGAGTTTCTGGTCGGCAACGGCTTTGCCCATAAGATCGAAAAGCTGAACGCCTATATCGCCTGTTCGCACCCCGGAACCGATCACGCGCCGGCCTTCATGATCTGCCGAAGCTGCGCGGCGGTGGCCGAAGCGACGGCGCGCCCAACGGCGGGCGATCTGGGCCGGGCGGCGAAAAGCGCCGGCTTTGCGATTGAAACGGCCGTGGTCGAGGTTGAGGGGCTCTGCCCCTCATGCCAGGGCGGGCAACGCGCGTCATGAACCTTATCGAAGCGAAAAACCTGACGGTCACCCTTGGCGGGCATGTCGCGCTGCGCGATGTCGATTTCCAGATTTCGCAGGGCGAGATCGTGACCGTTGTCGGCCCCAACGGATCGGGGAAAACCACGCTTTTGCGCGCGCTGATCGGCGCGATACGGCCCAGCGGCGGATCGGTGCGCCATCAGCCGGGGCTGACCATCGGCTATGTCCCGCAGGGCCTTGCGATCGACCCGACATTGCCGCTGACCGTGGCGCGGTTTCTGAACCTGCCGCGCCGGCGCAGCGCGAAAGCCGCCGCAGCGGCGCTGGCGCGGGCCGGGGCCGCCGGGCTGGACCAGCGCCCGCTGACCGCCCTGTCTGGCGGTCAGTTTCAGCGCGTTCTGCTGGCGCGGGCGCTTCTGGAAAAGCCCCAGATACTGGTTCTGGACGAGCCGACGACCGGCCTTGATCAACCCGGATCCGCGGCCTTTTATCACCAGATCGAAGAGATCCGCCAAAGCCTTGGCTGCGCGGTCCTGATGGTCAGCCATGAGTTGCATGTGGTGATGAGCGCCTCGGACAGGGTGATTTGCCTGAACGGTCACGTCTGCTGTCACGGTACGCCCGATGTCGTCGCCTCGGCGCCTGAATACCGGGCGCTGTTCGGCACCGGCACACGCGGCGCGCTGGCGCTTTACCGTCACGACCACGATCACGGACATGACCACGGGCACGACCACAACCACGCGCATGAGCATCACCACGACCACGAGCACAGCGAAAACGCCCCACGCCCGGAGAGGGAGAGCGCCGATGATATTTGATGATTTTGTCACCCGCGCGATCTTTGCCGGGCTTGGCGTGTCCCTTGCCGCCGCGCCGCTGGGCTGTTTCGTGGTCTGGCGCAAAATGGCCTATTTCGGCGAGGCAACGGCCCATGCGGCGGTTCTGGGCGTGGCGCTGTCGCTGGCCTTGTCGGTCTCTCTTATCGGCGGGGTGCTGGCGGTGTCGCTGGCCATGGCGCTGATCGTGGCGTCACTGGGCGAGCGCGGCTATGGCATCGATACGCTGCTTGGGGTGCTGGCGCATTCCTCGCTGGCTGCCGGTCTGGTGGCGGTTTCCTTTCTGGGCGGGGCGCGGCTCAATCTGATGGCCTATCTTTTTGGCGACATATTGTCGGTCTCGCGCGGCGATCTGATGGCGATCTGGGCGGGGGCGGCATTGGCCGGGGGGCTGACGATCTGGCGCTGGTCGGCACTTTTGACCGCAACGCTCAGCCGCGATCTGGCCTATGCCAGCGGCATCGACCCACGGCGCGAGAAACTTTTTCTGACGCTGGCGCTGGCGCTTGTGGTGGCGGTGGCGATCAAGGTCGTGGGGGCGCTTTTGATCACCGCGCTTCTGATCATCCCGCCCGCCGCCGCGCGCCCCTTCAGCCGCACGCCCGAGGCGATGGCGGCGCTGGCCGCGCTGATCGGCGGGCTGTCGGTGCTTTTGGGGCTGTGGCTGTCGTTCATCTATGACACGCCCGCCGGCCCGTCGATCGTCAGCGCCGCCGCGCTGTTTTTTGCCGTAACGCATATTGCCGGTCTGGCCCGCGGCCAAAGCTGAGCCTGCGGCGGGAACGGCCGGGGCCGACGCGAATTTATCGCAAACAGCCCCTTGACCTTCCCCCCGCTGTAATCCCCATCTGTCAGGCGCAAGAAGGAGATACAGGACCATGACAACCTATTCCGTACCCGATATGAGCTGCGGCCACTGCAAGGCCTCGATCGAAAAAGCGGTAACCGGCGCCGATCCGAAGGCAGCCATCCGCGTCGATCTGGACAAGCGGACCGTCGATATCGAAAGCACGCTGCCCCAGCCGGCAATCATCGCCGCACTGGACGAGGCAGGCTATCCCGCAACGCCCGCAAGCTAAGCGGAAAAAGACCGGCGCCACCCGCCCCGGGGCCGCAAGGCGGCGCAATCGGGCGGGTGGCGCGATGCCGGGTCGTTTGGCGCTATTTCTTCGCCGCGCGCGCCTTGCCGACCAGCTCTTTAAGCTGGCCCACATCGACATAACCCGGAACAACCGCATCGCCGATCACAAAGGCCGGCGTTCCGGTCACGCCCATCGCTTCGGTCAGGCGCATTGAGGTGGTGATATGCTCGGCCACCGCGTCCGACTGCATATCGGCCTTCAGCTTGTCGATATCCAGACCGATCTGGCGCGCCACGCGCAGAACCGACTGTTCGTTCGCGCGGCCCTTCAGCGCCATCATCGCGTCATGAAACTCTTTGTATTTACCCTGATTGCGCGCCGCCAGCGAGGCGCGCGTTGCATAGACAGAGCCTTCGCCCAAAATCGGCCATTCGCGGTAGACCAGCCGCACATTGGGATCGGCGGCCACCAGTGCCTCGACCTCGGGGGCGGCGCGTTTGCAATAGGGGCAGTTATAATCGAAAAACTCGACCACGGTGACATCCCCATCAGGATTGCCCAGAACCGGCGCATTCGGGTCACGCTCAAGCAATTGGCGCTGGCTGGACAGGACATTGGCGGTATCGGCGGCCTGCTGCCGGGCCTGACGTGCCTGAAGGATGGCAACCGCCTCCATCACGATCTCGGGGTTTTCCCGGATCGCCTGATAGACCAGCTCCTTGACCCTTGCATCGGTCATTTCCTGCGCCACAGCGGCAACAGGGGCGGTCAGAACGGACAGGGCCAGAATGGCCAGTTTGATAAACTTCATTTATTCGCTTCCTTTTGCAGGCGCTCAGCTTTGGTTCGTGCCGCCTGAAGCTCGCGCACACGCTCAGGCCAGGTTGATTTGATGAAAGCCAGGATATCGCGGATCTCCTGATCCTTCAGAATGTCGGAAAATGCGGGCATGCCGCTGTTAAAGGCGATGCCCTGCGCGGCCAGCGCCGCCTGACCGCCCAGTTTGGTGTAATCGAACAGCAGATCATCACTGTGATGCCATGTATGGCCGCTCTCGTCATGCGGCGGCGCCGGCAGGCGGCCATCGGGGCCCGGGGTCTGCCAGTCGGCCTGCCCCTCAAGCTTGGCGCCGTGACAGGCCGCGCAATTGCCCTGATAAAGCTGTGCGCCGCGCGTGGCAGGATCTGTGGCCGGATCGGCAGCGGCAAGCGCCAGCTCTGCGCCGCCTGTCCCGCCCGCATCTGCCGAAGGCTTTGACGCCTTGAGCATCATCCAGCCCCCGCCGAACGCCGCCGCGCCCAGCACAATCGCCGTTAACAAATAACCCTTCATGCCCTCACCCTGATCCAAGTCGCCATCCCAGATGCCGCATGCGACAGCATATGACAATGAAAAAGCCAGTTACCGGGGTTATCAGCGACAAAGGCGATCTGCCGCCGCTCGCCGCGGTTCAGGAAAACCGTATCGCGCAGTGGCCCCGGCGTGCCATCGGCGGCCAGCTCGTTAAAATGCATCCCATGCAGATGGATCGCATGTGGCCAGGCCGTGTCATTGCGCAGATCGACGCGCAGCGTCTGCCCCAGCGCGACATCGGCAAAGGGCGTATCGGTCATGCCGACGATCTGATTGAACGACCAGAACTGATTGGCCTCGAGCAGCTGATCAAAGCTTTGCATCCGGCCGTCAAGCCTTGCGGTCTGAAGCCGGCCCATCGCGCCGCCTTCAAGGTTCATCACCAGCGTCTCGCTCTGATCCGCAGGGGCCAGCGCCGGCTCTCGGTTGGGGGCAAGCGCGGCCGGTGCGCCGCGCCGGGTCCTGCTGCCATCCGCGACCACAAATCGCGCCTGCGCCGCCGGCCCGTCACGCTCAAGCCGGTAAACAAAGGCCTCGCCTCCCGCATCGGCGGTGACATCGACAAAAAGATCGGCCCGCTGCCCCGGCCCCAGCGTCAGCGCATCACCCACCGCCCGCGGCGCCGCCAGCGGCATACCATCCAGCGCCATGATCCAGCCCTCAAGCCCGTAAAGACCCAGCGCAAAGACCCGCGCGTTCGAGGCATTGATCAGCCGCAGCCGCAGCCGCTGATTGCGGCGCACCGGCAGGGCGTAATCGAAGGCCGCGTTGGTAGTGACGACATTTCCGATCCGCCCGGCATGGGCGCGCGCATGCGGCGCCTCGAAATCGCCGGCCAGCGTGCCGTCCCCCTGGAGCAGCCAGTCGTTCAGAACCAGAACCTCATCGGCATCGATATCGGGGACATCGGCATCCTCGACGATCAGGGCGCCGAACATCCCGCGCGCCACCTGCTCGGTTGACCGGTTGTGCGAATGATACCAGAAGGTTCCGGCATCGGGGACGGTGAAATCATAGTCAAAGCTCTGCCCCGGAGCGACCGCCGCCTGCGTCAGATCGGGCACCCCGTCCATGGCATTGTCGATCCGGATCCCGTGCCAGTGAACCGAGGTCGGCTGATCAAGCTCATTGCTCAGCCTCTGGCGAAGCCGCGCGCCCTGCGCCAGCCGCAACACCGGACCGGGGGCCGAGCCGTTAAATCCCCAAAGCGGCGTTTGCGGATAATCGCCCGGCAGGATCTGCTGCGTCAGCTGCGCCGCGCGCAAACCGCCCCCCTCCTGCACCGCCGCCGGGGCGCGCCTTGGCAGGCCCGCCGCCAGCGCCGCCGCACCGGCCACAAAACCGCGCCGCGTCATCCGCAGGCCCGCAGGCCCGCGCGGCGGTGCTGAAGGGTCAGTCTTCTGGTGCATATTTGCGACCTTCCAATAAACACATTCGCATATCTGACATATGCGAGAGCCTATTGCAGGGGTCCCGTGCGGGAAGGTCAACCCCTCATTGCCGTTCTGACGAAAAGGTGGCCGGATTTACTCCGGCCACCCCGATCCGTCTTAAGGCAGCCCCGCTCAGGAGTGAGCGCCGGTGATATTGATCTTGGCATGCATCCCGGCCTGACGGTGGCCCGGAACATTGCAGGCGATCAGGATATCGGGGGCATCGCCGCTGAAGGTCCAGACAAGCTCGGCCTTTTCCTTGGGCGCCAGAAGCCGGGCGTTGGCATCGACATGCATCATGCCGGCGGCGCGCATCTTGTCGTGGCGCAGCTTGTTGACGGTGATCATGCCCTTCTTTTGCATCTCGCGCATCTCAGCCTCGTGGTTGATTTGCATCTCTTCGGTGCCGATGGCAAATTCATGCACGGCGCGGCCATTGTTGGAGATCACGAATTTGATGGTCTCGCCCTTGGTGATGTCAAAGACATTGGGTTTGAAAAACATCTCGCCCATTTTGACTTCGATCACCCGGTCGATATGGGTGATGTCGCCGCTCTGCCCGATATTGGCGGCATCTTCATGTCCTGCGTCAGCAACGGCTGCGCCTGCCAGCGCGATCAGACCTGCACCCGCCAGAAGATTGCGCTGTAGCGTGTTGAAAAAAGACATTTTACTTCCTTTCCATCCGGCCCGAAGGCCCATCGGGCGAGCGGTAAATCACGGCCCGCCGGCTTGATAAAACGTGCCCGGGACCCAAGCGGATAAACCGTGGAGGACCCGAATCCCGAACACGAAAACAGATTTAGCCGCAGCGCAGAAACTGCGCCTTGATCTCAATCAAATTTCATGGATGGATTTTGCTAAAAAACGCGCGCCTTTGCCGGCGGCATGGCGCGCGTTCCGGCCAATCTAGTTGATGCCGTTGGCGCGCTGCAGCTCGCGGATGTAACTGGCGATATATTTGACATCGGCGTCGGTCACGCCCTGAACCGGGGGCATATTGCCAAAGTTCCAGTGGTGCGACTGCACCCCGTTCTTGGCGGCACTGACAAAGGCCATGTCGCCGTGATGCGCCGGTTCATAGATCTTATGCACCAAAGGCGGGGCAACACCGTTCTGGCCGGCGGCATTGCTGCCGTGACAGGCGGCGCATTTTGCCTCGAAAGCGCGTTTGCCGATCTGCGCGCGCGCCGAAAGCGTATCGGGAAGCGTCACCTGAGCGATCGCATCGCCTTGCGCGATATTCGATGTATCGGGCGGGGTCATCGAATGTCCGCCGCTCTGCTGCTGCGAGGGGTCAAACCAGAGGATCAGCCCCCCCGCCACGATCACACCGCCCACAAGCAATGGTAAAAGCCTGCTCATTTTTCCTGAATGCCCCTTATCGATCCGGGATTTTTCCTAGATCAGTTTCACCTGCGTGCCAACCTTGGCCAGCGCGAAAAGTTCGGCGATATGCTCGTTATAAAGACCGATACACCCGTTCGAGGAGCGCCGCCCGATCTTGCGCGTGTCGTTGGTGCCATGCACGCGGTAATATTGCCAAGACAGATAAAGCGCATGAGTTCCCAATGGGTTATCCGGACCCGGTCCGACGAAATCGGGCCATTCGGGGTTGCGGATCTTCATCGCCGGGGTCGGTGCCCAGCTGGGGCCTTTGACCTTGCGGATCACGCTGGTAAAGCCGCGCCGCGTCAATTGGTCCGTCAGCGGCACGCTGCTGGGATAGAGTTTATAGACGCTTTCATCCTCGGACCAGAACTGAACCATCCGCGCATTGGTATCGGCAAGGATCACGCCGTTCCTGAGGGTTTTGAAGTGATCCTGCCACGGCTCGGCGCGAAAGGCCGAGATATTGCGGCGCAACACCGGCGAGGCCACGCGCCCGCCGGCGCCGGCGGTATCCTCGGCGGCCAATGCCGCCTTGCCGCCCGCCGTCAGACCGGCGGCAAGCCCGGTCACGATCAGGCCGCGGCGCGTCAGGCCGGAGGTATCGGGATCGCTCATCTTCAATCGTTCCTCGCATCATGCGTCATCTGGCAACTGGGGCCTTTAACAGCCTTCCCATACCGGAAGGTCAAGCAGGAACCTCAGCTTGCGGCAAAAAGCGCCCGCACCCGCCGGTATGGGATGTTCTTACAGCACTGGCAGCGGATTTATCAGCCCTCGAGCGATTTGCGCCGCGCTTCGAACTCTTCGGGGTCGATCTCACCGCGTGCCAGACGCTCTCGCAGGATGTTCATCGCATCGGAGTCTTTCGCGCGGCTGCGGTCGCTGTCGCCCAGCCAGCGCACGGCCAGAACGATCACGCCGATGATCACGATCCAGAAAAGCAGCATCATCACACCGCCAAAAAATCCGTGACCGCCCATCATATAGCCGTCATAGCCATAGTTGCCGGGATCGGCAAAGGCCGGCAGTGCCGGAAGGCTCAGCACTGCGGGCAAGGCCCAGTTTCTAATCCGTTTCATAACTCGTCTCCTTTGTTTGCTGACGATAATTCGCTGGTTTCGGCAATCGGCAGAGACAGCCGTACCGACAGACCGCCCAGCGGACGGTTGGTCAGGGTTGCCTCGCCGCCATGGGCCCGGAGGATCGTTCGCACGATCGACAGCCCAAGCCCCATGCCCCCGGTCTCGCGCGAGCGCGAGGTTTCAAGCCGTACGAAGGGGTCAAATACCCGTTCAAGATCGGCCTGCGGGATGCCCGGCCCCTGATCCTCGATAAGGACGTGGGCAAGCCCGGGCGTGGTTTCAATGCTGATTTCGGCCTTTTCGCCATAGCGAAGGGCGTTTTCGATGACATTGCGAAACGCCCGCCGGGCCGAGGCCGGGCGCAGCCGCACCGGGATCGCGCCCGCGGGCGGATCGAACTGCAGCGCGCCGCCGGTTTCGGCCATCTCGCCGGTCAGATCGCCGATAAAACGGCCCAGATCGACGGTCTGGGCCGGCTCGCTCGTGGCAATGCCGCGCGCAAATGACAGCGTCGCCTCGACCATCTCCTGCATTTCTTCGATCGTTGCGATCATCCGCTCGCGCGTTTCAGGCTCGTCCACCATCTCGGCGCGCACCCGCAGGGCCGTCAGAGGCGAGCGCAGGTCATGCCCCAGCGCCGCCAAAAGCTGCGTGCGGTCTTCGATAAAACGTTTGATGCGGGTCTGCATGTCGTTGAAGGCAATGGTCAGACGGCGAAGCTCTTCGGGGCCCGAGGGGGTGATCTCGGCCACATCCTGACCGCGTCCGAAATCATCGGCTGCGCCCGCCAGTCGCCGCAGCGGGCGGATCAGCCGGCCCAGCGCCAGCCACAGCGCGGCGGCGATCAGCGCGGCGGTCACCGCAAAGGTCGCGCCCTGGCTCCAGGCGATCTGATAGGGCGGGCGGCGAAACCGGGTCATCACATTCAGCCAGTTGCCGTCTTTCAGGGCGATGGAAATCTGCATCGATACCGAAGTCAGCCGCATCGCATTCATCGCCTTGTGCATCGGCATCATCGCGGCGGGCGCATCGGGCGGCGGCGGCGGCAAGGCGCGCCGCGCCGCGCGGCGCAGGCTAACGCGCACTTCGGGGCCCGGGGTGGCGCCAATCAGGCTGCGGATTTCACGGGCCACACGGTCGGCGCTTTGATGGCCCTTGGGAACGGCGGCACCCGGGCCGACCGAAAACCGCACCAGCGGCGAATCCGCCGCCCGCAGGATCGACGGCTGCAGATCGGCCGGCGCCTCCTGCAGCAGGGCCGCGACACTGGCCGCGCGCACCGCCGCCTCCTGCGCCAGAGCGGCGCGCACGGCAAGCGAGCGTTCGTCGGCGAACAGCCACAGACTCAGCCCCTGCGCCAGAACCAGCGCGGTCAGGATCAGCAGCACAAGCTGCGCCCTGAGCGATCCGGGCATCAGCCGTCTCATGTCAGTTCCTCGACATCGCTGGCCAGGCTATAGCCGCCACCGCGAACCGTGGTGATGATCCGCGGCGCCGAGGGGTCCTGTTCGATCTTGCGGCGCAGCCGGCTGACCTGATTGTCGATCGTGCGGTCAAAGACCTGCGCCGCCCGCCCCGCCGTCAGATCCAGAAGCTGCTCGCGGCTCAGCACAAAGCGCGGGCGCTCCAGCAGGGTCGTCAACAGCTTGAACTCGGCAGTGGTCAGGCGCACCTCGCGCTGATCATCGCCGCTGGCATCGGCGTCCGCACCGGCATCTTCGGCAGCGGCGGCGCGCGTCAGCACCCGCGTGTCAGTGTCCAATATCCAGCCCGCAAAGCCCAGTTTGCGACTGCTCAGCCCGGTGGCCACGGGGCCTGCCCGCCCGGCACGGCGCAATATCGCCTTGATCCGCGCCAAAAGCTCGCGCGGGTTGAACGGTTTGGGCAGGTAATCATCGGCCCCGACCTCAAGCCCCACGATCCGGTCGGTCTCTTCGCCAAGGGCGGTCAGCATCAGGATCGGCACCTGCCCCTCGGCGCTCAGCCGGCGGCAGACCGACAGACCATCCTCGCCCGGCATCATCACATCCAGCACGATCAGATCGAACCGCCCGGCCTTCAGCCTTGCATCCATATCGGCCGCATCGCGCGCAGTTGTCGCGCGAAAGCCGTTCTTTTCCAGATACCGGCTTACGGCGTCGCGGATATCGCGGTGATCATCGACGATCAGGATATGTGGCTCATCACTCATACCCCCCTTGTAACGCGAAGAATTCCGCTTGGGGGGATCGAAATTGTCGCGAAATGTATCAAGGGGCGGTTTTGCGACAAAGCGTTACAAATCTCTGCCCCGGCGACATTCTTGTGCGACAAAGCCGCCCCAGATTGAGGTCATCGCAAAACTGACAACAAAAGGTGATGTCATGAAACGGAATACGAAACTCGCTCTGGCTGTAATCGCGGCAACTGCTGTCGGAGGCGCCGTGGCGCTGCCGGTTCTGGCCCATGGTTCGGGCGAAGGCGGCTATGGCCGCGACGGTGCGCATCAGAGCGGCATGATGGGCAACCCCGGCTGGGGCGGCAAGGATGGCGATCATGACCGGCGCGGCGGCAAAGGCGGCATGGGTCAGATGGGCGACAGCCAGATGGGCGGCGGCCAGATGATGCAGATGATGCAGCGCATGATGAAAATGCAGGGCGGCATGGGCGGCATGCAGGGCATGGGCGGCATGGGCGGAATGCAGGGCAAGCTCTTTGGCGATCTTGACGCCAATGGCGACGGTCTGGTCACCCCCGAAGAGGCCAAGGCCGGGCGCGAGGCCGCGCTCAAGAAATATGATGCAGACGGCGACGGCGCCCTCTCGCTCAGCGAATTTCAGGCACTCTTCAATGACGCCGTGCGCGAGAAGATGGTCGACCGCTTTCAGGCGCTGGACAATGATGGTGACGGTCAGGTGACCGCCGCCGAAATCACCGCCCCGGCTGACAGGATGGCCAAGATGCAGAAAGCCGCCAAGGCCCGCGAAGAAGCCCGCACAAAGGCGCAGGGCGATATGATGCAGTCCCCGCAGGGCGGCATGATGCAGGCGCCGAAAACCGAAACGGCACCTAAAAATTAAGCAAACCGGCAAGGGCATCGGCATGAACCCGCCGGTGCCCGCCCCCTGAGCGAACTGGAGAATGTCATGGGCTTTGGAATGATACTGCTAACGGTGCTGGCGATCCTTGCGATCGCCGCCCTGGCTAAATACATGCGGAACTGAACAATCCGTAACCAGCACCCAAGGAGATGACGAGATGAGCTATACGATCAACCGGACAATTTCTGACGCGAGCTTTGAGGCAGTGGACGAGCGGGTAAGAAAATCGCTCGCCGATAATGGCTTTGGCGTTCTGACCGAGATCGACGTGAAGGCGACGATGAAAAAGAAGCTGGATGTCGAGATGACCCCCTATCTGATCCTTGGCGCCTGCAACCCCAAGATGGCTCATCAGGCCATCGGGCTAGAGCCGCGGGTCGGCGCGATGCTGCCCTGTAACGTCATCCTGCGCGAGGTTGACGGCGGCGTCGAGGTCAGCGCAATCGATCCCGTCGCCTCGATGACCGCGATCGACAATGCCGAGTTGAAGACCGTGGCCGGTCAGGTGCGCGATCTGCTGAGCAAGGCGGTCGAAGCCGCCTGAGGCGCCTCTCCCCCCCTCCCCTTGCTTCCCGCCCCGCTTCTTTCGGGCGCGGGCTCGCCGCCCGGGGCGCGATGGTCACCATCGCGCCCTTCGGCGCTCCGGCCTCTCCGCCGTCGCTCTGCCCTTTGGCCCGTGGTCGATTGACGCCCTCTTGCCGGCAAGGCTTTCCATTTGCGCCGCGCCGCTATAGGCAATGAGCAAATGACGGCGGAAACGCAGCATGCCCCCAAAACTTTCGATCTGCCTTTACACCATCGCCCTTGCGCTGATGCCGGTGACGGGTTTTGCCCATGGCGGTGAGGCGCTGAGCGCACAAAGCGCATGGCAAGCCTGGAGCCTGACGCCCGAGGTCAGCGGCATGGTGGCGCTGGTGCTGCTGGTCTATCTGCGCGGCGCGTGGCGGCGCCGCAAATCCCCGGCCAAAGGGCAAATGCGGCGCCATATCTTCTTTCTTGCCGGTGTGCTGACGATTTTCCTGTCGCTGCAATCGCCGATCGATCCGATGGGCGAGCGTTTGTTTCTGGCCCATCAGATTCAGCATTTCCTGCTGCGGATGCTGGCGCCGATGCTGATCATCCTTGCCTATCCGGGGGGAACCCTGATCGCCGGTCTGCCGCCCCGGCTGCGCAAATCTGTCGTTGCGCCGCTTCTTGCCAATGGCCGGCTGAGCGGGCTGATCGCCGCCCTGACCCGGCCATGGACCGCCTTTGTGCTGTTCCTGCTGTCGCTATATCTGTGGCAGATACCTTCGGTGCATGATGCCGCGCTGCAAAACACCGCGCTTCACTATGTGATGCATGCCACCATGCTGGCCGCGGGGCTTTTGTTCTTTGCGATGGTCTTTTCGCGCCGCGACAGCGCCGCGCATCAGCGCCATGGTCTGCGGGTGGCATTGCTGAGCGTCACCATCATCTCCAATATCTTTCTGGGCGCGCTCACAACGCTCAAGACCGTGGCGCTTTATACCGCCTATGGCATGGATCAGCGACTTTTCGGGATCAGCCCGCTGGCCGATGAAACCGGCGGCGGTTTTGTGATCTGGGTGCCCTCCAGCATGATGATCATCATTGCCATCGTCCTGACGATCAACCGCTGGAATGCCGCCGAAGAGCGACGCCTTGCGCGGCGCTATGAATGGACCGGGTCGAACACTGCGGCGCTGGAATTTCCCGAAACCGCGGCCGAATTGCGGATCAAGGTCGCCAGGCCGAACCGCCAGATCGCACAAAGCCTTGGCATCGGCACCCTGGCTTTGTTTATGCTGGTGATGCTGATGGCCATTCAGATCACGCATCAATATTGAGAACGGCGCGCCATGACCAAAACCGATGATCGGGCCCACCGGCGGCAACTGGCCGGCTTTCTGGCGATGATCGTGGTGATCGCAGGGATCTATATCGTCTGGAACAGCCCTGTGGGCGGTGATCTCAAAGGCCTGATCAATCGCGACAGATTGGCCGCGCTGGTGGCGCGGGCGGGTCTGTGGGGGCCGGCGCTGGTGATTGCAATGATGGTGATCGCGGTGGTGGCAAGCCCGATCCCCAGCGCGCCCATCGCGCTGGCCGCAGGCGCGGCCTATGGCCATATCTGGGGCACGTTCTATGTCATGGCCGGGGCCGAAGCGGGGGCGGTAATCGCCTTTGGGCTGGCGCGCTGGCTGGGCCGCGATGTGATCGCCCGCTGGTTCGGCGAGCGGATCGACAAGGGCTTTCTGGGCTCGCAAAACGCGCTGACATGGCTGGTGTTTCTCAGCCGGCTGATGCCTTTCGTATCGTTTGACATGATCAGCTATGCCGCCGGGCTGAGCCGGCTGGCCTTCTGGCGTTTCGCGCTGGCCACATTGGCGGGGATCATCCCGGCCAGTTTCGTTCTGGCCCATCTGGGCGGGGCGGTCACCGCCGCGAACTGGACCGGAGCGACAACGATGGTTCTGGGGCTTGGGCTGGTGACCGGGCTGCCGGTTTTGTTTCTGGCGCTGCGCGGGCACCGCAGGCCCGGAGACCCGGACGGCAAATAGGCGGCGGGGCCGGGAATTTGGATATTTTTGCCAAATGGAAGGGCGCGGCGGCTTTGCCGGCCTCAGCCGGGCATCAGCGCCTGCAGCGCGGCGCGCGTCCGGTCATCGATCGGTTCGGGGCGGCGCGACTGGCGCGAGACGTTGACATGAATGAAATGCCCCTCTGCCGCGGCGCTGCTGCCCGAGTTGCGAAAAAGGCCGATCCGGTAATGGACCGAGGAGCGCCCGAGGCGGGTGACCGCGATCCCGGCGTCGATCAGATCGGGAAAGGCCAGTTCGGCGTGATAGCGGCAGCCGGTTTCGACCACCAGAAAGACGTTTGTGCCGGCTCTGGGGTCCAGCAGGCCCTGCTGGACGAGGTAGCCGTTCACCGCCGTATCAAAGAGCTGATAGTGAACGGCATTGTTCATATGGCCGTAGATGTCATTGTCAAACCAGCGCGTGGTCAGGGTTTGAAATGTGCTGAAATCGGCGCGGGTGGCGGGGGTGGGGCGGCTCAAAACGCGGCCTCATAGATCGCCTGCGCATCGGCCTGTGTGACCGGGCGGGGGTTGTTGACCAGAAGCCGGGTCTGGTTCATCGCATCGCGCGCCAGCATCGGCAGGGCATCGCGGGTGATCCCCATCTCGCGCAGGGTTTGTTGCAGACCGCAGCGGCGCGACAGATCGGCCAGCGCCCCGGCGAAATTCGCGGCCAGTTCCTGCGCGCCGCCGCCGGGCAGGTCCGGGAAGGCGTCGCGGGCAATCTCGGCGTAAGGGCCGGGCGCGGTGACGGCGTTAAAGCGCAGCACATGCGGCAGTACCAGCGCATTGGAGAGCCCGTGCGGCACCTTGTAGTGGCCGCCGATGGGATAGGCGAGCGCATGTACCGCCGCGACCGGCGAGTTGGCAAAGGCCTGACCGGCCAGAAGCGAGCCAAGGAGCATATCGGAGCGCGCCTCGATATCGTCCGGCTGCTGCACCGCCCGTTCGATTGCGCCGCCCATCAGGCGCAGCGCCTCGCGCGCCAGCGTGCGGCTGATCGGGTTGTTGTTGGCGCTGGCGCTGGCATAGGCCTCGATCGCGTGGACCATCGCATCGATCCCGGTGGCCGCCGTGACATGCGCCGGAAGGCCCAATGTCAGCTCAGGGTCCAGAAGCGCGATATCGGGCAGGATCACCGGGCTGACCACCCCCATCTTTTCGCTGGCGCCCGTGGTGACGATAGAGATCGGCGTGACCTCGGACCCGGTGCCGGCGGTTGTCGGGATGGCGATCAGCGGCAGGCGCGGCCCGCGCGCATTGCCGATACCGTAAAGCGCGCTGAGCGGCTGATCGGAGCCTGCCAGAAGCGCCGCGAGCTTGGCCACATCGAGCGATGAGCCGCCGCCAAGCCCGATGACCCCGGCGCAGCCCGTGGCGGCAGTCGCGGCCTCAAGCACCACCTCTTCGGGCGGATCGGCCTGAACCTTGGCGAAAACCCGCGCCTCAAGCCCCGCCGCCGCCAGCGCGCGGGTTGCACGCTCGACAAATCCGGTGGTCAGCATTCCGGGGTCGGTGACGACAAGGACCGGCCCGCTCATGAGCGGCGCTGCGATCTGGCCCAGATCCTCCAGAATGCCCACGCCCATGCGCAGCGAAGCTGTGGTGTTGAAGATGAACCCCGTCATCGGCCGCCCTCCC
Source organism: Paracoccaceae bacterium (assembly GCA_030148745.1). GTDB lineage: Bacteria > Pseudomonadota > Alphaproteobacteria > Rhodobacterales > Rhodobacteraceae > JASBSV01. Next base: position 109,248 of record JASBSV010000044.1, on the reverse strand, counting down.
TTTGGTGCCGCTATCTGAGCGCAATCGGCGGCGCTTGGCCACCGCTGAATTCAGGCTGCGGGATCATCGCTGCGCCCGGTGGCGCGCTGTGAGGCGATTTTGACGCCTTCGGCCACGGCGCGATAGAAATCGGCGTATTCATCCAGCCGCTGGCGCGTCTGCGACTGATCGGGCGGCAGGGCGCCGGCGATGCGGCCGATGTCGCCGGCCGCCCGGAGCGCGCGTTCGCTGACCCCGCGCAGGATGCTGTCATAGGGGTTTTCGCAGATCTGATAATAATCCTGCCGGTCGCCGGGCCGGGCCACACGCTCGATCACCCCGCGTTCGACCAGCATTCGCGCATTGGTGCTGATGCTGCCGCGGCTGACCTGAAGCTGCGAGGCAAGCTCGCCAAAGGAATAGGCGCATCCGTCAAAGATGAGCAGCCCGATGATGCGCCCCGAGATACGCGGCATGCCCTCGGCCTGAGTGACCATGCCGATCATCTCGATAAAGCGTTCCCTGATGTCGTCGATGCTTTCCACTGTTCTGCCTGCTGCTTTTGTCACGTCTTCGTTTAGTTTCTTTATTACGTTCAGTCAATACTGAACAAATTGATTGACAGCCCTCGCGCGGCACCCTACCTAGCACAGCAATCGGGACGAAACAGATAAAAACCGGTCTTTTGCGGGCCGGGGAGAAAACCGTGAGTGATCATTTTTTCCGGCGTTGGACAGGCGCGGCCAAGGGGCTGTTTCCGGTGACCCTTATCGCGGCGCTAAGCGCGGCCTATCCGGCGGCGGCGCAGAAAAGCCAGGCGCCACTGGTAACCGTTACCAAGGCGGAAATGGCGCCGGTGGTGATCCGGGTGCCCGTCTCGGCCACGCTTGTGGCCCGCAGCGAGGTTCTGATCTATCCGCAGATCAGCGGCTACAGCATCCAGACGTTCAATGTCGATGTCGGAGACCGGGTCGCCAAGGGCGATGTTCTGGCCACGCTGGACAGCCAGATCCTGCGCAGTCAGCTGGTTCAGGCCGAGGCGGAATACGCCCGCGCCGAAGCCTCGGTCCGGCAGGCCGAAAGCCAGATCGCATCGGCCAAAGCCTCGCTGACGCAGGCCAATGCGGTGCTGGAGCGTAATCGCGCGCTCAACCGGTCGGGCAATGTCAGTCAGGCGCAGCTGGATCAGGCGGTGACCTCGGCCCTGACGGCCAAAGCCGGGTTTGACGCGGCCAATGACGGGCTTGCCCTGACGCGCGCGCAATTGCGGCAGGCCGGAGCGCAACGCGATCTTGCCAGGCTCAACCTTGATCGCAGCCAGATCCGCGCCCCCGCAGCCGGGATCATATCCGAACGCAACGGCCAGATCGGCGCCATTGCCACGCCCTCGGGCGCGCCTATTTTCAAACTGATCAAAGATGGCGTGATCGAAGCCGAGGCCGAGCTGATCGAGACCTCTCTGGGTCAGGTCAGCCTTGGCGATATTGCCGAGCTGACAATCGCCGGTGAGGGGCCGGTCACCGGCAAGCTGCGGCTGATTTACCCCACCGTCGATCCGCGCACGCGGCTGGGGCTGGTGCGCATTTCGCTGGCGCCGGGCATCCCGCTCAGGACCGGGCTTTATGCCGGCGGCTGGATCATCGTTGACCGGCACGAGGGGCTGACGGTGCCGACATCGGCAGTTCTGAGCGATGCGGCGGGCACCTATGTTTTTGTTGTTGCCGATAACCGGCTGAAGAAAACCCCGGTCACCGCCGGGCCGATCTGGAAGGACAAGCGCGAGATCCTGAGCGGTCTTGCCAAGGGCGACACGGTGGTCGCCAAGGCCGGCGCCTTCTTTCTGGATGGCGATGTGATCCGTGCCAAGCCGCTGAAACCCTCGGCAGACGGGACCGGCCAATGAATATGTCAACCTGGGCGATCCGCCGGCCGGTGCCGCCGCTGGCGCTGTTTCTGGTGCTGTTTCTGACCGGTCTGGTCAGCTTCGGGCGCCTGCCCGTCACCCGTTTTCCCAATATCGACATTCCGATCATCACCGTCACCGTGACCCAGCCGGGCGCCGCCCCGGCCGAGGTGATCAGCCAGATCGTCAAACCCATCGAAGGGGCGGTTTCGGATGTCACCGGGGTGAAACATGTCACAGCTGTCGCCAATGACAGCCTTGCCTCGATCACCATCGAGTTCGCGCTTGAGACCAAGACCGACCGCGCCCTGAGCGATATCAAGGACGCGGTCGCGGGGGTTCAGGGCGATCTGCCTGCAACGGCGCAAACGCCGGTGATCAAGCGGCTGGATGTCACCGGCCAGCCAATTCTGACCTATGCCGTCAGCGATGACACCCAGTCGATCGACAGCCTGTCCTATTTCGTCGATGACACGGTGGCGCGCGATCTGCAGACCGTCAAAGGCATCGGCAAGGTTTCGCGCGTGGGCGGCGCGGTTCGCGAGATCCGGGTCAATCTGGACCCTGATCGCCTGCTGGCACTTGGGCTGACGGCCTCGGAGGTCAACAACCAGATCCGCGCCAATAACGTCAACCTTGGCGGCGGGCGCGGCGATCTGGCGGGACAGGAATACAGCATCCGCACCCTTGGAAGCGCCAAATCGGTCGATGATCTGGCGCGGATGCCGATCACCCTTGCCGGCGGCGAGACGGTGCGCCTTGACGATCTGGGCACGGTCACCGATGGCTCGGGCGAGACGCGGTCATTTGCGATGTTCGATGGCAAGCCGGTCGTCTCGATGGCCATTTTCCGTGCCACGGGCGCCAGCGATCTTTCGGCGGGCAACAACGCCAAGGCGCGGATTGCCGAACTGGGCAAGAAATATCCCAATGTCACGTTCTCGCTGATCGATGACGCCACGATCTATACCGAGGGCAGCTATAAAAGCGCGATGGACACGCTTTACGAAGGCGCGGCGCTGGCCATCATCGTGGTGTTTCTGTTTCTCAGAAACTGGCGCGCCACGGTGATCACCGCCGTCGCCCTGCCGCTGTCGATCATCCCCACCTTCATCGTGATGGATCTGCTTGGCTTTTCGCTTAACACCGTCAGCCTTTTGGGGATCACCCTTGTCACCGGTATTCTGGTCGATGACGCGATTGTCGAGATCGAGAATATCGTGCGCCATATCCAGATGGGAAAACCAGCCTATGAAGCCTCGGAAGAGGCGGCATCCGAGATCGGCCTGACGGTGATCGCGATCAGTTTCACCATCGTGGCGGTTTTTGCGCCGGTCAGCTTCATGTCCGGCATCGCGGGCCAGTATTTCAAGCAATTCGGCCTGACCGTGGCGGTGGCGGTTCTGTTTTCGCTGCTGGTGGCGCGGCTGATCACGCCGATGATGGCGGCCTATTTCATGCGCGACGGCGTCGCCCCCGAGAGCGAGCGTGACGGTCTGATCATGCGCAGCTATATGCGCATCCTGAACTGGACGCTGCATCACCGGGCGGTGACGCTGTTGCTGGGTGTGGCGATCTTTGCCGGCTCGCTTTATTCGGCCACACTTTTGCCGACCGAGTTTGTGCCCCCTGCCGATACCGGGCGCACCAAGATCTCGCTCGAGCTGCCGCCGGGATCGACGATCGAGCAGACGCGCGATCTGTCGCGGCAGGTCACCCGCGTTGCCCAGAAGATCCCCGAGGTGACCAATGTCTTTGTCTACAGCGGCACCGGCGGGTCGGTCACCAAGGCCGATATCACCGTCAACTTTGGCCAGAAATCAACGCGCGAGCGCAGCTCGTTCCAGATTCAGGATCAGATCGCCGGCCTGTTGACCGCCATTCCCGACGCCCGGCTTTATATCCTCAAGGAAAACGGCCAGCGCGATATCGCGATCAGCGTTCTGGGCGACAGCGAGGCCAGGGCCAGCCATGCCGCCCAGATCGTGGCCAGCCAGATGAACAAACTGCCCGAGGTCAAGAACGCATCGACCTCGGCCGCGCTGCCGCGCCCCGAGATCCAGATCACGCCGAAACCGCAACTGGCGGCGGAACTGGGGGTCACTGCCTCGGCGCTGGCCAGCACGATCCGCATTGCCACGATTGGCGACAGCGGATCGAATGTGGCCAAGTTCAACGCCGGTGAGCGTCAGATCCCTATCATCGTGCGCCTGAACGAAGCGGTGCGGCGCGATCTTTTCCGGATGGCGGGCGAGCGTATTCCGCGCGCTGGCGGCGCCCCCATTCCCTTGGGCGCGGTGGCCGATGTGGCGCTCTCGACCGGGCCCAGCTCGATCGAGCGCTATGACCGCAAATACCGCACCTCGGTTCAGGCCGATCTGGCCAAAGGCGCCCTGCTGGGCCCGGCGACGGCGGCGGTGGAGAATATCCCGATTGCCAAAGCCATGCCCGAGGGCACCTCGATCCAGCCTGCCGGGGACGCGCAGGTCATGGGCGAGGTTTTCGCCAGCTTCGGCCTTGCGATGGGTGCCGGCATCCTCTTGGTCTATGTCGTTCTGGTGCTGCTCTTTTCCAGCTTCATCACCCCGATCACCATTCTGATGTCCCTGCCCCTTGCCATCGGCGGCGCGATCTTTGCGCTTTATCTGGACAATTCGGCGATTGGCCTGTCAGTCGTCATCGGCTTTCTGATGCTGATGGGGATTGTGACCAAAAACGCGATTATGCTGGTCGAGTTCGGCCTTGAGGCGATGCAAAACGGGATCGAAAAGAATAAGGCGATGCTTGAGGCCGGCCACAAACGCGCCCGCCCGATTGTCATGACCACAATCGCCATGACCGCAGGCATGGTGCCCAGTGCGCTGGCCATCGGCCCGGGGGGCGAGTTTCGCGCGCCCATGGCGGTGGCGGTGATCGGCGGGCTTTTGTTGTCGACGCTTTTGTCGCTTTTGTTCGTGCCATCGCTGTTCAGCGTGATCGACAGCCTGAAAAACCGTATCCGCCGCGGGTTGGTCACGGTTCTGGGCGCCAATCAGCCGCGCAAGGCCTGAGCCCGGCAGCCAAAGGCGCGGGCCTTATTGCGCGGTTTTTTCGGCCCCCTCGATGCGCCGCGCATCGGCGCGCCATTCGGGCAATCCGCCCTCCATCCGGCGGGCCTGAAGGCCGCGGGCGCGCAGCCGGGCAACCGCCTGATGCGAATAGATGCAATAGGGCCCGCGGCAATAGGCGATGATCTCTTTGTCGGGGTCGTGATCGCGGCTGAAGGCCTCAAGCTCGTCCAGCGTCACATTGCGCGCGCCGGGCAGATGGGCGCGGTCAAACTCATCCTCGGGGCGCAGATCGATCACCGTGACGCTGCCATCGTCCAGCCGCGCCTGAAGCTCTTGCCGGGTCATCGCGCGCGGCATCTCTTCGCCCTGTGACAGATCGCGCAGAATACGCTCGACCTGGGCCAGGTTCCGCTCGGCCACCTCAGACAGGATCTGCATCAGCGACAGCACCTTGTCATCGCTCAGCCGGTAGATCACCGATTTACCCGCGCGCCGCGAGGTGACCAGCCCGGCCCGGCGCAGCGCCTGAAGATGTTGCGAGCAATTGGCGACCGTCAGATCCGTCTTGCGGGCCAGATCCTCAACCCCCCGCTCGCCCTGCCCCAGCTGCTCCAGCAGCAACAGACGGTGCGGCGCACCAAGCGCGCGGGCGATGCTGGCGAATTCTTCCAGAAGGGCGAGTTTGGGAGAGGTTGACATTGTGGGCATCACTACATTAAATCATTCAACTGATATCTTGAATAACAAGAGGGCGGTGAAAATGCAAGCCAGTGGAGCAACAGAGTTTCTGATCGGCAACGAGGCGACCATCCGCCTTGTTGTCTTTCTGGGTATCCTGACCGCCATGGCCCTGTGGGAGGTCGCAGCCCCCCGCCGCCGCCGCGAGATCCCGCGGCTTTTGCGCTGGTCCAACAATCTGGGCATTGTCGTGCTGGACACGCTTTTGGTGCGGCTGAGTTTTCCGGTGGTCGCGGTGGGGCTTGCGACCATCGCGCAGGCCAATGGCTGGGGGCTTTTCAACATCTGGCAGATCCCCGGCTGGCTGGCCGTTCTTCTGGCGGTGATGGCGCTGGATCTGGCGATCTATCTTCAGCATGTGATGTTCCATGCGGTTCCGGCCCTGTGGCGGCTGCACCGGGTACATCATGCGGATCTGGAGTTCGATGTCACCACCGGCCTGCGGTTTCACCCGGCTGAGATTCTGGCCTCGATGGGCATCAAACTGGCCGTGGTTGCGGCGCTTGGCCCCCCCGCCGTCGCGGTTCTGATATTCGAGCTGTTGCTGAACGGCAGCGCGATGTTCAACCACGCCAATATCCGCCTGCCCGCATCTGTCGACCGCTGGCTGCGGCTGGTGATGGTCACGCCCGATATGCACCGGGTGCATCATTCGGTCGATGTCGCCGAAACGAACAGCAACTTCGGCTTTAACCTGCCCTGGTGGGACCGGCTGTTGGGCACCTATCGTGCGCAACCGGCCAAGGGGCATGAGGCGATGGACATCGGTATCGAACAATTCCGCACCCGCCGCGATCTGTGGCTGGACCGGCTGCTGATCCAGCCGCTGCGCGGCCCGGCCAGCGGCGGCGCATTGGAAGCGCCTGAAAGAAAGACGAAAAAATGACCAAACAAGACAGTTTCACTCTGGGGATGCGCGAAAACCTGAACCTCTTTGCGCAGCAGCTTGTGCAGGTGTTTCTGGTCGGCATGACCATCGGGCTTGAGCGTACGGTCCTGCCGGTTCTGGCCGAGCAGGAGTTCGGCGTGCCGCGCGGCTCATTCACCCTGCTTTTTGCCTTTGTGGTCAGCTTTGGCTTTGTCAAAGGGGCGATGAATTTCGTCTCGGGGCGCATGTCGGAGCGGCTGGGCCGCAAAAGGGTTCTGATCCTTGGATGGCTGGCGGCGCTGCCCATCCCCTTCATGATCCTTTTCGCGCCAAGCTGGAACTGGATCATCGCGGCCAATATCCTTTTGGGCATCAATCAGGGCTTTGCATGGTCGATGACGGTGACCGCCAAACTGGACATCATCCGCCCCGCCCAGCGCGGCACGGCCACCGGGCTGAACGAATTTGCCGGCTATTCGGGCGTTGCCCTTGCCGGGCTTGGCACCGGCTATGCGGCCAGCTTTTTCGCCCCGCGCACCAGCCTTTTCATCTTTGGTCTGGCGATCATCCTTCTGGCGCTTGCCCATGCCTGGTTCATCTTTGGCGAGACGCTGGGTTTTGCCCATGCCGAGGCGCGCCGTCATAGCAAGGGAAGCGAAACCGGGCCGCGCCCGCGCTTTGCGCAGGGCGTGTCGGACCGCCCCACCACCGGCGAGATCTTTCGCCTTGTCAGCTTCAAAAACCGCGATTTCGCGGCCCTGTCACAGGCCGGCCATGTCGAGAAATACATCGACACGCTGATGTGGGTTCTGGTGCCGGTCTATCTATATGGCCGCGGCGCATCGCTGATCGAAATCGGCTGGGTCACCGGCATTTACGGCATCATCTGGGGCGCCTCACAGCTTTGGACCGGCCCCCTGTCGGACCGGGTGGGGCGCAAATGGCCCGCCGTATCGGGGATCTGGATCTGTGCGGCGGGGGTTCTGGCACTGCCCTTTGCGGCCACGGTCATCGGCTGGTCGGTTGCGGCGGCGGTCACCGGGGTTGGCATGGCGCTGCTTTATCCCACGCTGATCGCGGCGGTCGGCGATATCTCGCACCCATCATGGCGCGGCTCGAGCCTTGGGGTTTACCGCTTCTGGCGCGATCTGGGTTACGGCGTCGGCGCGCTGGCGATGGGGCTTCTGGCCGAAGGGACCGGCCAGCTTGAGGCGGGCTTTTGGTTTGCCGGGGCGGCCATGGGGCTGTCGGGCCTCTGGCTGGCGCTGGCCTTGACCGAAACCCACCCACATCTTAATCCCGAAAAAGGGGAGAACAAGCGATGACCAGGAGCCACTCACGGAATGCCTATCGCCCGCTCCTCTTCTGGTCGGCGGTGCTTGCGGTGCTTTTGGCACTATCGGGCATCGCCGGCATCCTGATCGGCGCTGTCGGCACCAGATCGGGCTGGTGGCATTTCTCGGCCGGGCTGCGTTATGCCGAATGGGGGGTCTATGGCGCCTCTTTGGCGCTGGTTCTGGCTCTGGCCACGCTGATCTTTGCCCTGCGCGCCAAAGGTCAGAGCCTGATCCCCTCGCTGGTGGCGCTTGTCTTGTCGGCGCCGGTCGTCGCCATGGCGATCAACTGGCAATATGCCGCCAGCTATTACGCCCCGATCAACGACATCACCACCGACACCGAAGATCCGCCGATGTTCTGGGATGTGCCCAATCCGATGGATTACCCCGGCGACGGCACCGCGGCCAAACAGCGACAGGCCTATCCCGATATCGCGCCCCTGACACTGAAGGCGGCGCCACAGACGGTCTATGATCTGGCGCTGGCGCTGATCGATCAGCGCGGCTGGTCGCTGGCCGGTCAGGACCGGCAGGACGGGCGGATCGAGGCGGTGGTCTATTCCGCGCTCTTTGGTTTCGCCGATGAGGTGATCCTGCGCATTCAGCCCGGCGGCGATGGCACGGTCGTCGACATGCGCTCGCGCTCGCGCGTGGGACAGATGGACCGGGGCGTGAACGCCAATCGCATTCGCGCGTTTCTGAGCGATCTTGAACAGGTCGCCGCCGATAGTCAGACCAAGGGCTAGAGCGTGTCGCTTTAAGCCGCCCCGCCCAGCCGGTAGAAGCGGGCGGCATTGCCGCCAAAGACCTGCGCCTGATCGCCCGGCGACAGATGCGCCGTCAGATCGCGCGCCACCGCGTGCCAGTGGTCATATTCCGCGCCCAGCCGGCACACCGGCCAGTCCGAGCCCCACATCACCCGGCCCGCGCCAAAACAATCCAGCACATGGCGCGCAAAGGGGCGCAGATCGTCAATGGACCAGCCCGGCGCGGCCTCGGTCACCAGACCCGAGAATTTGCACATCGCCCCGGTATCGCTCGCCAGACGCTCGATCCCGCGGGCCCAGCCGGTAAAGGCGTCCTGCCCGGCCATGGCATCGCGGATCCGCGGTTTCATGCAATGATCCAGCACCACGCGCATTTCCGGATAGCGCTGGAGCAGCGCATGGAAATTCTCTTGATGCTGCGGATAGCCCAGCGCATCGAAGGTCAGATCCAGATCGATAATGGCGCGCCAGGCCCATTGGACATCCTCGCGCAGCATCCAGTTCAGATCGGGGATATCCTGTATCATCGGGCGCACGCCGACAAACTTGGGGTGCTCTTTGAGGCGCTCAAGCTGCGCCAGCTGGCCGGGGTCTTCGAAATCGACCCAGCCGACCACCGCTTTGACATGCGCCGTGGCGTCCGCCAGCCCCAAAAGATACTCGGTCTCATGCAGGGTTGCGGCGGCCTGAACCAGAACCGTACCATCCACCCCTGCCGCCGCCAGATGCGGAGCCAGATCGGCCGGCCCATAGGCCCGGCTGAGCGTCGGGTCATCCTTGGGCATCCAGCCGTAATCGCCGCGCAGCGGCTGCCAGAAATGGTGATGGGCGTCGATCGTCATCATGGCGTGGGCGCGTCCGGTCGCATCAGCCCCGCCGATTTCAGGTCATGCCACAGCGCATCGGGGATTTTGGCCGTGGCCGCGCGCAGGTTTGCCTGCATCTCGGCCACGCTCTGGCCGCCGGGGATCACGCTGACATGGGTGGGATGCAGCAGCGGGAACTGAAAGGCGGCATCGACCATCGCCACGCCGTGGTTCTTGCAGATCGCCTCGATCCGGTTGACCTTGTCGATGATATGCGCCGGTGCCGGGTCGTAATTGTAAAACGCGCCGGGCACCGCGCCGGTGGCCAGAATGCCCGAGTTATAGGGCCCGCCGGTGACTATTCCGATGCCGCGTTCCTGACAGAGCGGCAGAAATGTCTCCAGCGCCTCCTGCTCCAGAAGCGTATAGCGCCCGGCCAGCAGGAACAGATCGAAATCGCCGCGCTCGGCCAGCGTCTGACAGACCTGCCATTCGTTGATGCCCCCGCCAATGGCCGAAATCACCCCCTGATCGCGCAGCGAGATCATGGCGTCATAGCCTTTGCCGTCAAAAAACTCGGCGATACGCGCATCTGATGCGGCTTTGGAGCCATGGGTGAAGATGCACAGATCATGCACGTAAAGAATATCGATCCGGCTGACGCCCAGCCTTTCAAGCGAGAACTCGAACGAGCGCATGACCCCGTCATAGCTATAGTCGTAAACCTCGCGCCTTTGCGGCACTTCGAACCATTTGCCGATGCCGGTACGCTCATCCGGGGCGCAGGGGCGCATCAGCCGGCCGACCTTGGTCGACAGCACGTATTCGTCGCGATCCTTGCCGCGCAGAAACCCGTTCAGCCGCGTTTCGGCAAGGCCAAGCCCGTAAAGCGGCGCGGTGTCAAAATACCTCACCCCACCCTGCCAGGCCGCATCCAGCGTCGCGCGCGCCTCGGCATCGCTGATCGCGCGGTAAAGATTGCCCAAAGGCGCCGAGCCGAAACCAAGTTCGGTAAAGGTCAGACCGCCGGTATTGCGGCGATCCCAATGACGGGTTTTCAAGGCCATGGCTGCCCCCGGTTGCTGAGATGTAAGACGGATCGCGCCAAGTCTAACCCGATTTTCCTTTGCCTGAACAGCGCAACAACCCTACTGTCTGAAATTGAGCGACAAAAGGCGGCCGGGCGCCGGGTGGCGAGATGACAGACAGCCTCAGAGAGCTTGTAACAAAGCTGATGCTGGTTCCGGGGCTTTCGGGCCACGAAGACCGGGTGCGCCGGACCATCGCCGCGCTGCTGACGGATGCGGGCATTGAAAGCCGGGCCGACCCCATGGGCAATCTGATCGCCCGCTTTCCCGGTCAGGCGGATCTGCCAAGGGTGATGATTTTCGCGCATATGGATCAGCTTGGCTTTGTCGTGCGCAAGATCGAGGACAGCGGGCTGATCGCGCTTGAGCGGCTGGGCGGTATGCCCGAACGGGCGCTGGCGGCGCAGGCGGTGACGCTTTGTCTGGGCGAAGGGCGCGATCTGCCGGGGGTGATCGGCAACAAAAGCCACCATGCCACGGCGCCCGAGGAAAAATACCGGGTCCTGCCCTATCGCGAGCTGCGGGTCGATGCCGGCTTTGGCTCGGCCAGCGAGGCGGCGGCGGCGGGCGTGACCATCGGCACGCCGGTGGTCTATCGCCCGCAGGTTCTGAATCTGGCGGGCGGGCGCATTGCCGGAACCGCAGTCGATGACAGGGCCGGATGCGCGGTGCTGATCGAACTGGCGCGGGCGCTGAGCGCGCGCAAGACCGGGCCGCCGGTCGATCTGGTGTTTTCGGTGCAGGAAGAGTTCAATCTGCGCGGCGTTTTGCCGGCGGCGCGGGCGCTGGCCCCCGATATCGCCATTCAGATCGATCTGATGCTGGCCTGCGACACGCCCGACATGGCAGAGCGCGGCCAGATGGATCTGGGCGGCGGGCCGGGGATGAGCCTTTATTCCTTTCATGGCCGCGGCACGCTGAACGGTGTGATCGCCCATCCGGCGCTGGTGCATCTGGCCGAAGGGGCGGCGGCGGGCGCGGGCCTGCCGCTGCAACGCTCTGCCCAGACCGGGGTGCTGACCGATCTGTCATATGTGCAGCTGCTGGGCGAAGGCGTGGCCGCATTGGATCTGGGATTTCCCATGCGCTATTCGCACAGCGCGCTTGAGGTTTGCGATCTGGGCGATCTGGCCGGGCTGGTGACGCTTTTGCAGGCTATGCTGGCGGCGATCACGCCCGAATTTTCGCTTGATCGGGACGATTACCGCTAATGGGGTACACGCTGGGCATCGACATCGGCACCTTTGAGAGCAAGGGCGTTCTGGTCGATCATTCAGGCGCGGTGCTGGCGCAGGCCGCGCGCGCCCATAAGATGATCGTGCCGCGCCCCGGCTGGGCCGAGCATCGCCCGATCGAGGATTGGTGGGAGGATTTCACCTTTATCAGCCGCCGCCTTTTGCAGGAGAGCGGCATTGACCCCCGCGCGGTCAAGGCCGTCGCCTGCAGCGCCATCGGCCCCTGCATGTTGCCGGTCGATGCCGATGGCGCGCCGCTGATGAACGCGGTTCTTTACGGGGTCGATACCCGCGCCGGGGCCGAAATAGCCGAGCTGACCGCCAAGATCGGCGAGGACGCGCTGCTGCGCCACTGCGGCAATGCACTGACCTCGCAATCGGTGGGGCCAAAGATCCTCTGGCTGAAGCGCAACCGGCCAGAGCTGTTTGACAAAACCGCGCAGATCCTGACCTCGACCTCCTTTCTGGTGCAGCGGCTGACCGGGCAATCGGTGATCGACCATTACACGGCCGCCAATTTCGCGCCCTTCTACGATATCACCCGCCGCGACTGGAGCGAGGCTCTGGCCCCCGGGATCGTGGCGCGCGCGATGCTGCCGCGGCTGATGTGGTCGGGTGAGATTGCCGGCGAGGTGACCGCCGAGGCCGCCGCCCAGACCGGTCTGGCGCCCGGCACCCCGGTGACGGCGGGCACCATCGATGCCGCCGCCGAGGCGCTGTCGGTGGGTGTCATGGAGCCGGGCGAGATGATGATGATGTATGGCTCGACCATTTTCATGATCCAGCCCGGCAAGGCGCCGGTCAGCGACGGGCGGCTCTGGTCGGCGCCATGGCTTTTTGAGGGGCAAAGCGCGGCGATGGCGGGGCTTGCGACCAGCGGCACCCTGACCCATTGGTTCCGTGACGAGCTGGCCGGCGATCTGGATAAGGCCGACGCCTTTGCGCGGCTGGCGCAGGAGGCGGAACAATCGCCGCCGGGCGCCAACGGCCTGCTTTGTCTGCCGTATTTTTCGGGCGAGCGCACGCCGATCCACGACCCGGCGGCCAAGGGCGTTTTTTTCGGCCTGAACCTGACCCACAAACGCCGTGATCTTTACCGTGCGCTGATCGAAGGGATCGGCTTTGGCACCCGCCATGTGACCGAAACCTTTGCCGAGCTGGGGCAGGCGCCAAAGCGGCTTTTGGCGGTGGGCGGGGGTACGAAAAACCGGCTGTGGCTGCAGGCGACATCCGATATCACCGGCATTGATCAGAGCCTGTGCGAAAAGACGCTGGGGGCGAGTTATGGCAACGGTTTTCTGGCCGCGCTGGCCATCGGCGCGGTGCGGCGTGGCGACATCGCCCGCTGGAACCCGCCGCGCCAGACAATCCGCGCGCGGCATCATCCGGTTTATGACCGCCATTACGCGCTGTTCCGGCGGCTTTATGAGCAGACCCGGGATATTGCCGCCGCGCTGGATCAGGGGTGAGCGCGCAGGGCGCGCGACCTTTTACGTTTGCGCCGCCTTCGGCGTCGATGCTTTATTTTTGCGCCGCCTTCGGCGCCGCGGGGCCTCCGGCGGGGATATTTTGCCAAGTGGAAAGATGCCGGGTTATTTGACGGCGCCGGCGGCCATGCCCTTGATGATGTATTTTTCAAGAAAGACGGCAACCAGCACCAAGGGCAGGATCGCCGCGCTCGATAGCGCGGCCATCGACCACCAGTTGATGCCCTGACTGCCGGTTTGCGAGGCGACCATGACCGGTAGGGTCTTGGCGTCGGTTGAGGTCAGAAGGGCGGCGAAGAAATATTCGTTCCAGGTCAGAACCAGACTGAGGATGAAGGCGGCGACCATGCCCGGCAGGGCGATCGGCAGGACGATCTGGAAAAACGCGCCCCAGATGCCAAGACCATCGACCAAGGCGGCCTCTTCCAGTTCGACCGGGATGCCCGCGAACTGATCGCGCATGATCCAGATCACGATCGGCAGGACCATCAGCGTATAGAGCAGGATCAGCCCCACGCGCGTGTCCAGCAGTGCCAACGATTTGTAGAGCACCAGAAAGGGCAGTGCCAGCACCACCGGCGGCAGGATCATCTGGCTGAGAAAGAAAAACGAGATGTCGGAGTTTTTCATAAAACCAAAGCGATAGGAAAACCGCGACAGCCCGTAGGCGGCAAGGCTGCCCAGCGCCACGGCAAGCCCCGAGGAGGTGACCGAGGTGACGAGGCTGTTGAGAAAGCGCTTGAGAAACTCTTCACGCACCGTCGAGGTCTGAAAGATCGCATCCGGCGACAGGCCCAGCGATTGCCAGCCCTTCCAGCGCGGGGTGTAATCCCACCAGGGCACCATATTGCCCTTCATCACATCGGGCGCCAGTTTGAAGGAGGTCGTCACCGTCCAATAGATCGGAAAGAGGCAGATGAAGGCCCAGAGGATCAGCACGCCGTAGATAGCGATGCGGCTGGTCCACCATTTGGCGCGATGGGCGCGGTCGGCGGCGCTGTCGCGGAAAATCCGGGCGGTGTCGGTCATTGCGGGCGCTCCAGAAAGCGGCTGGCGAATTTCAGCAAAAGCGTGATGAAGATCACGATCAGCACCAGATAGACCATCGCCAGAAGTGTGCCGTAGCCCACGTTCGAGCGGTCCCGGTATTCGCGGAAGATAAAGCTGGTCACGCTGTCGGTGGCCCCGCCCGGCCCCCCGGAGGTGACGTTGATGATGATATCGGCCAGTTTAAGCTTGAAGATGATGCGGATCACGATGGCGGTGACCGAGACCGGCAGCATCAGCGGGAAGATCACCTCGCGAAAGCTTTGCCATGGGGTGGCGCCATCGACTTTGGAGGCTTCGATCACCTCTTTGGGCAGGGCCTGAAGCCCCGCCAGAAGCATGATCATCATGAAGGGAATGAAGGTCCAGGCGTCCATGGCCATGATCGTGAAGCGGGCCATCTCGGGCGTGCCGAAAAAGCTGGGCCGGTCCCAGCCAAGCTCGCGCGCGAGCCTTGCCAGAGGGCCAAAGCGGATCTCCATCATGGATTTGCCGATCATCCATGACACGGCCACGGGCGAGAGCATCAGCGGCAGCAGAAAGGCCACCCGAAAGAACTTGCGCCCGCGGATCTGGGCGTTGAGCAACACCGCAAGGCCAAAGGCGATGGCATATTCAACCAGCACCGCAAGCACGTAATAGATCATGTTTTTCAGGGCGTTCCAGAAAAACGTATCGTTCCACATCTGGCGGAGGTTATCGAGGCCGTTGGGCTTCATCCCATCCTGCGAGGCAAGGTTCCAGTCGGTGAACGAGATATAGAGCCCAAAGAGCAACGGAAAGACTACAAGGCTGACCACGAACAGCACCGCAGGCAGGATGAAAAGCGTGCGCTTGCCCGCCTCGCCCCGCACGATCACCTGAGCGGCGCAAAGCGCCGTGGCCCAGACCAGATAGGCGAACAGCACCGGGCGCCATGTGTCAAAGCCCCAGCCGACCTTCTGAAAGCTGTAAAGCCCCTGCCAGAGCGCAATGGCCAGAAAGCCAAGGCCCGTGACCCAGACCAGACTGCGCCCGGCGCGCCGGCGCAGGGCCGAGATCCGTTCCGATGTGACAGTATGAAGAAGATCGCCCTCGGTCGTCATGACGCTACGGTAGCCGGGCCGCACCGGCCTGTTAAGCGCGAAATTGCATCTCCTGCCCGATCACCGGGAAGGCCCGGGTGCGGCGCGCCCGCAGCAGAAGGGCGCGGCCATGGCGCGCCCTTCATACTCGTATTTTCAACCAGTTCCTTGATGCTCAGATCCCCAGAGAGGCTTTGTAGAGCTTGATCTGGCTTTCGCGCCCGATCTGGTCGGTGATCTTTTCCCAGGCCGCGGCGATGGCGTCGGCGGTTTCCTGAGCCGACTTGTACTGCCCGGCATAGCCCTTGGCCAACTCGTCCTCGGCGACCGAGTAATACTGGAAGATGCCCGGAATACGCGGCTCAATCGCGGCATTGGGATGGTTGTAGCTTTCCAGGTTCGAGCCAAGGTAATCCTCGATATAGGCCCGGTCATAGCCTGCCGCTTCCCATTCGTCATAATTGAACTGCGAGTTGCGGTAAGGCTGAAAGCCCGACGGGTATGCCGACATCCAAAGGGCGATATCCTTGCCCCCCAGATGTGCCGCCGCCGACCATGCCGCCTTGTGCTTTTTGGTATCGCTGTCGACCGTGGCCATCACATAGATGCCCCAGCCCAGATATGCCATGTTCGGCGACTGGTTGGGTGTGTTTTCCCAAGACGAGGTCTGTGAGTTCCACACCTTTTCCGAGCCTGGGTTGATGTCAAAGCCCACCACGTCGCCCACCACCGATGTGTCGGAGGTCCGCGCGCTGGAGCCGACATCGCCCCACCAGTCCAGCATGCCGCCGGTGCCAGCCAGGAACTGCTGGAACGCGGTGGTGCCGGGATCGGCATTGATCTGGTCGGCCGGATAGGCGTTTGGCGTGGCGATCAGGTCCATGACGTCCTGGATCGCCTGCACGAAGGCGGGGTTGTTGACCCGGGGCTTCATCGTGTCGGGATCGAAAAGCCATGCAGGATCGCCGGGATGTTTGGCATAGGGCGTCGCCCGGTCTTCGAGGAAGTAGAAGCCGAAACCGCCCCAGCCCTTGAGGGGATCGAGGAAGCCATAGGCTTCAAGCCCGGTCAGCGGATCGGTCTTGCCGGCAAGGAACTTGGAATGCTTCTGCACCATTTCCCAGGTCTTGGGCGGGGCCCATGCGCTGCCGTCGCCCTCGGTGGCCCAGGCCGATGCCATATCGGCATTGTCATAGTAATCCTTGCGATAGCTGAAGGTGTGGCAGTCGCCGTCGATCGACACGCGGTAGGTCTTGCCGTCCCAGGTGCCCACAGGTGCCTTGAGGTAGTCGACATAGTCGTTCATGTCGATCTGATCGCGCACCCAGCCCGGCATTTCCGAGGCAAGCCCCTTGCCCAGAACATCGCCCTCGAAGGGCGCGCCCATCTCGATGATGTCGAAATCCACGGTGCCGGTGGCGATCGACTGCTGCAGCCGCGCGTTATAGTCGGCCTGCGCCAGATCGATCCAGTTGATCTTGGCCCCTGTATAAGCCTCCCAGGGTTTGAGGAAACCGCGGAACAGGAAGTTGTGCAGGTTCTGGTTGTTGAGCCCCATAAAGGTCAGCTCGACCCCCTTGAACTCACCCTCGGCGACATTGGCCTTGGTCGCGCCAAGCACCATCTCGCCGACCTTTTGCCAGTCGGCATCGGTGGGAGAGCCTGCCCCGACACCCGGAATTTTCAGAATCTCGGCCCGCAATTTGGCGTGGCTGTCCGCCAGCGCCACCTTTGGCATGGCCAGAGCCGCCCCCAGCGCCGCGCTTCCCTGAAGCATTCGCCGTCGGCTCAGTTTCTGCGCCGCACAGATACGATTATAAAGCTCAACCTTCATGTTCATCCTCCCCAGACAGAAATTTCCGATTTCGGTTATGGCAGGATATTGACGGCGGTTTCAGGCACGGGCCCGGTCTTAAACCCGGCATCAAATCCGCCGTCTCGCCCCCCATGAGGGCCGAGTATGGACCAGATTGACGTTAAGTCAATAAAAGCCGCCGCTTGGCCGGCACGCCGGGGCAAAGCCCGTGGACAGGGCAAATTCCTTTGACTAGCATCGCTACCATACCTGGGGAGGACGGGGACTTATGGCAGATGTCGAAACTGCGCAGTCTATACAAAACACCCACAGAACGACTGACCCCCGGAGCGTGCAAAGCAGAGGCCGACCGGGGGTGTACGAGAAGATAGGTATCAAACAACGAGCTAAAGGCAAGTAAACAAATTGAGAACATCAAAAATAAATTTGGATCTCCAGTCTAGCTTTTCCACGGACAGGTTAGAGAAATATTTTGCCGCTTCCGATGGAAGCTTAGACGCAAGTATCAGATTATACGAAAAGAATATGCTTTTGTCCGAGTCGTTCTATGTCACGCTTCAAACCCTTGAGGTGTGTCTCCGTAATAAGATTGATGCCGCTATGACGCACACCTACGGAAAAAACTGGCTTTTGGACAACAGTGCCGCACCCTTAAGCGACTTTAGCAGACGATTGATCAATGACGCGATTAGTAATATTTCCACCCAAGTTACGCACGGAAAAATTGTAACTGAAATAAAATTTGCGTTCTGGGTGGGTTTGCTGGCAAAGGGCTATGATCAGACACTGTGGCGAGCGGCATGTCATAAAGCATTCTTAGCAACAGGTGGTAAGAAACGAAGCTTGGTTCACGGGCGTCTGAATGCAGTCCGACGCTTTAGGAATAGAATTGCGCATCATGAACCCATTTTCCAAAAAGATATTGCCCGGCTACATTGCGAGATCATAGAAGCGATTGAATGGATGTGCAGAAGCACTTCTGCTTGGGCTCATTACCATAGCCGAACTTTGGATGTTTTGAATCCAACGTAATACATCGTCCGCAAATGACACCGTTTACCGCCGGGGCAAAGCCCGTGGACAGGGCAAATTCCTTTGACTAGCATCGCCACCATACCTGGGGAGGACGGGGACTTATGGCAGATGTCAGAATTCGCGACATTCGGAAATCCTATGGCGCGCTTGAGGTTATCCACGGCGTCAATGTCGATATCCCCGATGGTGAGTTTGTAGCGCTTGTCGGGCCCTCGGGCTGCGGCAAGTCCACCCTGCTGCGGATGATCGCGGGGCTTGAGCCGATCAATGGCGGCAATATCCTGATCGGTGACCGGGTGGTCGATAACCTGCCCCCGGCCGAGCGTGACATCGCCATGGTGTTCCAGACCTATGCGCTTTACCCCCATAAAACCGTGGCCGCCAACATGGGCTTTGCCCTCAAACTGCGCCGCACGGACAAGGCCGAGATCCGCAAAAGGGTCGAACAGGCGGCCGAGATCCTTGGGCTGACCGATTATCTGGATCGTCTGCCGCGCCATTTGTCGGGCGGTCAGCGTCAGCGTGTGGCGATGGGGCGCGCCATCGTGCGCGACCCGCAGGTGTTTTTGTTCGACGAGCCGCTGTCGAACCTTGACGCCAAGCTGCGCATCCAGATGCGTACCGAGATAAAAGAGCTGCACCAGCGGCTGAAAACCACCACCGTTTTCGTCACCCACGACCAGATCGAGGCGATGACACTGGCCGACCGCGTGGTCGTGATGCAGGAGGGGCGGATCGAACAGATCGGCGCGCCGCTTGAGCTTTACGATGCGCCGGTCAATGAGTTTGTGGCAAGTTTCATCGGCGCGCCCTCGATGAATATCCTTGACGGGCGATATGATGCGGCGCGCTCCTGCGTCGATCTGGGCGATGGCGCCCTGCCGGTCGGGGCGCGCGATATTGCCGATGGCCAAAAGCTGCGCCTTGGGGTGCGGCCCGAGCATCTGAGGCTGGCCAGTAGCGGCCTTGCGATGCAGGTTTCGGTGGTGGAGCCGACAGGCTCCGAAACCCTCGTCTTTCTGAAATTTGCCGGCGCCAATGTCACGGCGGTCTTTCACGAACGCCACGCCTTTCGCCCGGGCGAGACGATCCATCTGGCGGCGGATCCTGAAAACCTGCATCTTTTCGATGCTGATACCGGACTGCGGATCGCGCCCGAAGCTGCGCCGCCGGGCCCCGCCCATTCATAAGTCATAAGTCATAAAAGGAGACCCCATGCTGAAAGGTATCGATCCGATCCTGAACGCCGATGTGCTTTATGCATTGCGCGCGATGGGCCATGGCGATGACCTGATCATCGCCGATACGAATTTTCCATCCGACAGCGTGGCGCGCGAAACCGTGCTGGGCGAGGTTTTGCGCATCGACCGCCCCGCCGCCGAGGTGGTGCGCGCGGTGCTGTCGCTTTATCCCATCGACACATTCGTCGATGACGCCGCCGCCCGGATGGAGGTGGTGGGCGAGCCTGACACTATCCTGCCGGTCATGGCCGAGGTGCAGGCGGAAGTGAAAGCCGCCGGCGGCCCCGATCCGATGCTGCCCATCGAACGCTTTGCCTTTTATGATCGCGCCAAACAGGCATATGCGGTGATCCAGACCGGCGAGCGGCGCTTTTACGGCTGTTTTGCCTTTCGCAAGGGCGTGATCCCGCCGGACGAGGCGTAAGCGGCATGGGACAGGTTGTCATCCTTGGCGTTTTTGTCGCCGACACCGCCTATCGCGCCGAACGGATGCCCCGCATGGGCGAGACGATCCTTGGCAATTCCTTTGCGCTGGGCCCCGGCGGCAAGGGATCGAACCAGGCCGTCGCCTGTGCCCGCATGGGGGCAGAGACGCATATGATCACCCGGCTGGGCCGCGACGCTTTTGCCGATATGGCGCTGAAAACATGGGCCGAGGCGGGGGTCACCGCCCATGCCCGGCAGATGGAGGATACCTATACCGGCGCCGCCTATATCTTTATCGAAGAGGCCACGGGCGACAACGCGATCATCATCGCGCCGGGGGCTGCGGCCACGATCTCGGGCGCGGATGTCGATGAACATGCCGATCTGATCGCCGGCGCCTCGGTCTTTGTCACCCAGCTGGAACAGCCGCTGGCGGCGGCGCATCACGCGCTGAAACTGGCGCGGCAGGCGGGGGTGGCGACGATCCTCAACCCCGCGCCTGCCGCTGCACTGCCCGATGGGATGCTGGCGCTATGCGACTATGTCACCCCCAATGAGACCGAAACCGAAGCCCTGACCGGGATTGCGGTAAACAGCCCGGGCGACGCCGCCCGCGCATGTGAGGCGCTTTGCGCCATGGGGGTGGGCACGCCGATCATCACGCTGGGGGACAAGGGCGCCTATCTGCACGGTCACGGGATGGTGCCGGCGGTCGATGCCGGCGCGGTGGTTGAAACCACCGGCGCGGGCGATGCCTTTAACGGAGGCTTTGCGGCGGCCCTTGCCGGCGGCGCCAGCCCCGCCGAGGCGGTCAGAACCGGCTGCGCCACGGCAGGCATATCCGTCACCCGCCCCGGCACCGCCCCATCGATGCCCACCCGCGCCGAGGTCGAGGCGCTGATGCAGAAAACCCCGGGCTGACAGGCCAGCCCCTGATCGGGGTAAAAAGAGTGTTAAGACTTTATCAATCGTTTTAACCAAAAATCCCTTCCTGTGAGTTCGAGGGGATCGCGCCGGCGCGGCTTGATGGTTGAATGATTATAAAAAGACTTAAGACCAATGGGTTGAAAGCTGTTTTTAAGGTCCCTGCCCGGCCCGTTCCGGTTCAGTGGCGACCAGCCAAAGGCGGCGCAAGGTGGAGCTGAGCGCCACCCCACTGGCCGGCGTCATGGTGATCACCCCGGCGCGTCACGGCGATGCCCGCGGCTTTTTCAGCGAAAGCTGGAGCGCGGCCAGAATGGCGCGCGCGGGGCTTGATCTGAACTTTGTGCAGGACAATCACTCGCTCTCGCATCAGGCGGGCACGGTGCGGGGCCTGCATTTTCAGCGCCCCCCGGCAGCGCAGGCCAAACTGGTGCGCTGCGGGCGCGGGGCGCTTTTCGATGTGGCGGTCGATATCCGCAAAGGCTCGCCCACTTACGGGCGCTGGACGGGCACCGAGCTGAGCTTTGATAACGGCCGGCAGATGCTGATCCCTGAGGGCTTTTTGCATGGTTTCATGACGCTTCGCCCGAACACCGAAATCATCTATAAATGCACCGAACATTACGCGCCCGAGCATGAAGGCGCAGTGCGCTTTGACGACCCCGACATCGGCATCGACTGGCCGCAGGCGGCGGCAGGGCCGGTCCTGTCGGACAAGGACCTGTCCGCGACGGCCTTTGCGGCATTGGACAGCCCGTTTTCCATCGGGGGCGCGCAATGAAGCTTTTGGTGACGGGCGGCGCAGGCTTTATCGGATCGGCGCTGGTGCGGCTGGCGATTGCGCGCGGCCATCAGGTGATCAACCTTGACGCGCTGACCTATGCTGCCTGCCCCGAGAACCTGACCGGCGTGGCGCAAAACCCCGCCTATAGCTTTGAACATGCCGATATCCGCGACGGCGCGGCGATGGCGCGAATTCTGGCCCGCCACCGGCCCGACGCGATCCTGCATCTGGCCGCCGAAAGCCATGTGGACCGCTCTATCGACAGCCCCGGCGATTTCATCACCACCAATGTCAACGGCACCTATACCCTGCTTGAGGCGGCGCGCAGTTTTTGGAACGGGGCGGGCCGGCCCGGGGATTTTCGTTTTCTGCATGTTTCAACCGATGAGGTATATGGCTCGCTCGGCGAGACCGGGAAATTCACCGAAAACTCCCCCTATGCGCCCAACAGCCCCTATTCGGCTTCCAAGGCGGCCTCGGACCATCTGGTGCAGGCATGGGGGGAAACCTTTGGCCTGCCGACGCTGATCACCAATTGCTCGAACAATTACGGGCCCTATCACTTTCCCGAAAAGCTGGTGCCGGTGGTGATATTGCGCGCCCTTCAGGGCCAGCCGATCCCGATCTATGGCAGCGGCCTGAACGTGCGCGACTGGCTTTATGTCGAGGATCACGCCGATGCCCTGCTATGTGTTCTGCAGCGCGCGGCGCCCGGCGCGCGATATGCCATCGGCGGCGAGAATGAGCTTAGCAATCTGACCCTTGCGCAGATGATCTGCGCCGCGCTGGACGCCAAACGCCCCGGCGCGCGGCCCTATGCCGATCAGATCACCTTTGTCGATGACCGCCCCGGCCATGATCACCGCTATGCCATTGATCCGGCGCGCATTCGCCGCGATCTGGGCTGGCAGCCCTCGGTCAGCCTGAGCGCGGGGGTCGAGCGGACGGTTCAGTGGTATCTGGATAATGAGCGCTGGTGGCAGGCGCTGCAAAACCGCGACGGGGTCGGCGCGCGGCTGGGCGTTTTCGCATGATTCTGGTCTTTGGCAAAACCGGACAGGTGGGCGGCGCGCTGGCGGGGGCGGATGATGTCGTCGCGCTGGACCGCGGGGCAGCGGATCTGAGCGATCCTTCCGCCTGCGCCCGCGCCATTGATCGCCTTGCCCCGCGCGCGGTGATCAATGCGGCGGCCTATACCTATGTCGATGGCGCCGAGGCGGATGCAGAGCGCGCGCATCTGATCAACGCCCGGGCGCCGGGCGCGATGGCCACGGCCTGCGCCGAACGGGCGATCCCTTTTGTGCATATCTCGACCGATTATGTCTTTGACGGCGGCGGTGCCCGGCCATGGGCGCCCGGTGACAGGCCCGATCCCGTCAACCTCTATGGCCAGAGCAAACTTGCCGGTGAGCGCGCAGTGCAGGCAGCCGGCGGCACAAGCGTGATCCTGCGCACGTCCTGGGTCTTTTCAGGGCGGGGGCGGAATTTTGCCACCACCATGCTGCGCCTTGGGCGCCAGCAGAGCAGCTTGCGCGTGGTGGCCGATCAGCACGGCGGCCCGACCCCTGCGGGCGCTATCGCCGCCACCTGCCTGACGATTGCCGATCACCTTTGCCGCGCCCCCGGCGACGGCGGCATCCATCACTTTTCCGGCGCCCCGGATGTGACATGGGCCGATTTCGCGCGCGAAATTTTTACCGCCGCCGGTATGGACACGAAAGTTCAGGACATCATGACCGACGCCTTTCCCACGCCGGCCCGGCGGCCCGCCAATTCGCGCCTGAACTGCGACACGCTTTCGGCCTTTGGCCTGTCACGCCCTGACTGGCGCGCGGCGCTTGGAGCGATGTTCACAACCGCAGGAGCGCCCCAATGACCCGGCGCAAGGGCATCATATTGGCCGGCGGCACCGGATCGCGGCTTTATCCGATCACGCTTGGCATCTCCAAACAGCTGTTGCCGGTCTATGACAAACCGATGATCTATTACCCGCTGTCGGTTCTGATGCTGGCGGGCATTCGCGAGATCGCGGTGATCACCACGCCGCAGGATCAGCCGCAGTTCCGCCAGACCCTTGGCGACGGAAGCCAGTGGGGCCTGAACCTGAGCTATATCGCGCAGCCCTCGCCCGACGGTCTGGCGCAGGCCTATATTCTGGCCGAGGATTTTCTGCACGGCGCGCCATCGGCGATGGTTCTGGGCGACAATATCTTTTTCGGTCACGGGTTGCCCGACCGGCTTCGCCGGGCCGACGAAAAGACCAGCGGCGGCACTGTTTTTGGCTATCACGTCGCCGATCCCGAACGCTATGGCGTGGTCAGCTTTGATGCTTGCGGCAAGGCCTGCGAGATCGTGGAAAAGCCCAGCAAGCCCAAGTCGAACTATGCGGTGACCGGGCTTTATCTGTTGGACAATGAGGCCCCGGCGCGGGCCCGCACGATCAGGCCCTCGGCCCGGGGCGAGGTGGAGATTACCGCGCTTCTTGAGATCTATCTGCGCGAGGGGAGCCTGAACGTAGAGACGATGGGCCGCGGCTATGCATGGCTGGATACCGGCACCCATGGCAGCCTTCTGGATGCAGGCAATTTCGTGCGCACGCTTGAGCAGCGTCAGGCGATGCTGACCGGCAGCCCTGATGAGATCGCCTATCAGGCCGGCTGGATCACCGGCGAGGATGTCGCCCGCCGCGCCGCGCTCTTCACCAAGACCCGTTATGGCCGGCATCTGACCGCCCTGATCGAGGGCTAGGGCCATGCGCGCGCGCCGATACGGCCCGCAGCGGCGCCGCCCATGAGGGTGATCCTTGCGCATAAGTTCTATGAGCTGACCGGCGGCGCCGAGGTCTTTTTCCGCGAGACCGAGAGGGTCTTGCGCCAGAACGGTCACGAAACGCTGATGATCACCACCGGCGAGGCGCGCAGCGACGATCCGGGCAACCTGATCCGAATGGCCGCGCCCGATTACGACGATGCCTCACTGCTCAAAAAGGCGGCCAGCCTGCCAGCGGCGATCTATGACCGGCGCAAGAAACACAAGATGGCAGAGGTCATCTCGACCTTCCGGCCCGACCTTTTGCATGTCTTCAGCATCAATGTGCACCTCAGCCCGGCAATCGTTACCGCCGCGACCGATGCGGGCATCCCGATGGTAGGAAGCTTCAACGATTACAAACATATATGCCCCAATTACAAGCTTTTCCACCACGGGCGCATCTGTACCGACTGCAAGGGCGGCAGGTTTTATAACGCTGCGCGCAACGGATGCTGCAAATCAAGCCGCGCCCTGTCGGCGGCCAGCATGATCGAGGCTTATGTTCACAAATGGCTGGGCGTTTACGCGCAGTTTTCGCATTTCACCTTTTCCAGCGATTTCATGGCCCGCCAGACCCGGGATTTCTGGCCCGACCGCGCGATCAGCTGGTCCAAGATGCGCAACCCTTTCGACAGCGCTGCTTTCACGCCGCATGAGGGGGATGAGGCTTATGGCCTCTATTTCGGGCGGATCATCGATGAAAAAGGCGTCGACCGGATTATCGACGCGGCTGGCCGGATCGACGGTTTCAGGGTCAAGATCGTCGGCGATGGCCCGGATCTGGAGGCGCTCAGGGCCCGCGCCGCGTGCGAGGGGCTGACGAATGTCACCTTTACCGGGCCGAAATGGGGCGATGATCTGATCCCGATCCTGTCGCGGGCGCGGTTTGTCATCGTCCCCTCGATCTGGCACGAGAATTTTCCCTATGTGATCAATCAGGCCTTTGCCCTTGCCCGCCCGGTCATCGGCGCGCGGCGCGGCGGTATCCCCGAACTGATCGCCGATGGCGAAAGGGGGCTGGTCTTTGACCCCGATGACCGCGCCGATCTGGCCGCGAAAATCACCGCCCTTGCGCAGGACCCCGAACTGGCCCGGCGCATGGGCCGCAAGGCCAAGCAATATTCCGACAAGACCTTCAACGATACCGTTTTTCTGGCCGATCTGATGGCGGCCTATGAAAGGGGGGGTGATGCACATCGTCGTCACCGGCGGTAACGGGTTCATCGGCAGCCATTTTGTGCCGCGCGCGGTGGACCGGGGTCACCGGATCACCGTCGTCGGCAACAGTGCCGAGCCACAGATCGACCATGGCCGCGCCTTTGACTTTGTCGAAGGCGGCACCAATGCGCTGGCCGCAATGCCCGCGCTTTTATCTTCGGCCGATCTGATCTGTCATCTGGCGTCAAGCTCGATCCCGGCGACGGCTACGGCGGACCCTGTGGGCGATATCGAGCGCAACCTATCCTCGACCATCCGTCTGCTAGAAGCGATGCGCGCCAGCGGCAACCGGCGGTTTATGTTCATGTCCTCGGGCGGGGCGGTCTATGGCCATCCCCTTCGCACACCGATTGCCGAAACCCACCCGCTGAACCCGATCAGCGCCTATGGCATCACCAAACTGGCGGTCGAGAAATATGTCACCATGTATGAAACCCTTTACGGGTTCGAAACGCTGACGATCCGCCCCTCGAACCCCTATGGGCCGGGTCAGGGAAGTCTGGGCCAGCTGGGCGCGGTGACAACCTTTGTCAACAAGGCGCTGGCCGGAGAGCGCGTCGATATTTTTGGCGATGGCAGCATCGTGCGCGATTTCATCTATGTCAGCGATCTGACCGATCTGATGCTGCGCGCGCTCGAAGCGGGGGGGCGCGGGGTTTACAATTGCGGCGCCGGGGTGGGCACATCGCTCAACCGGCTGCTTGCGGCGATTGAAACCGCGCTTGGCACCCCCATCGCGCGCAACCACCGCCCCGCCCGCGCCTTTGATCCGCGCGCCATCGTGATGGAGATCGAGCGCGCCCGGGGCGATTTCGGCTGGTGCCCGCAGGTGACGCTGGATCAGGGGATCGCCCTGACGACCGATGCCATGAGGGGCACCGCAGGATGAGCGCGACACCGCATAGACCGCAAAGATCGCTGGGCCGGGATGCGGCGCTGACGCTGGCGATCAAACTTGCCGCCGCCGCGACCTCTTATGGCTTTGTCTTTGTCCTGTCACAGAATATGGCTCTGGCTGATTTCGGCTTTGTCGGCGCGCTTATGACCGGCGCTTTCGTGCTCTCGGTTCTGGGGGCGATGGGCCAGCAGGTCGCGATGCTGCGGTATTTGCCGCCGCTGATCGCGGCCCGCGATCACAGGGCCGTGGCGGCGACATGGCGCCGGGCCCTTCGGCTGAGCCTTGCCGGATCGCTTACGCTCTGGGCCATGGGGGCGGGGCTTGGCTATCTGGCGGCGGCGGCGGGCTATATCGGCGACTGGCGCGCGCCCGCACTGGGGCTGGCCCTCGTGGTTTTGCTGTGCCGCATCGACATGCAGGCCAGCCTTGCGCGCGCCTTTCGCGCCATCGCACTGGCGCTGATCCCCAAAGAGGTGCTGTGGCGGGCCATTGCCGGGGCGGCGATCCTTGCGCTGGCGGCGTTTTGGGGCGGGGGGCGGCCGGTGGGCCTTTATCCGGCGATCATAACGCTGATCATCGTGCTGGCGGCCCTGACATTGGTGCAGGGCGCGCTGATCGGGCGGCGCATCGATGCGGCGCAGGCCGGCAAGGCCCCCTGCCCGGCGCAGGCGGCGGCAGAGTGGCGCGCCTCGGTCGTGCCGTTCTGGGTGTTTTCCGTCTCGGCCATCTATTTTGCCAATATCGATGTCGCTCTGGCCGGTTTTTTCTTTGGCGGAAGCGAGGCCGCCGGTTATTTTCTGGCCAATCGCATCGCTCAGGCGCTGGCCTTCTTTCTGATCAGCTATAACATCGCGATCCAGCCCGCATTGTCCGAGCGTTTTGCGGCCCAAGGGCGCGGCGATCTCGCCCCTCTTGTCGCCCGCGCCAGCCTTGGTGCTTTTTTGCCCACGCTTGTTCTGGCCCTTTTTCTGTGGCTCTGGGCGGCGCCGCTTTTGCGCCTTTTCGGGCCCGAGTTTCCGGTCGCGGCCCCCCTTTTGCAGGTTCTGGTTCTGGCCGGGGTCCTTAATGCCGCCTTCGGCCCCGGCGATCTTGTCCTGACCATGTGCGCCGAGGATCGCGCGGCGATGAAGATCAGCCTCTGGTCGATCGGTCTGGGCACATTGGCGATGCCGGCGCTGGCGCTGGGTCTGGGATGGGGCACGGCCGGGATCGCCTGGGGCGTCTGTATCGCGGTGGTATTTCGCAAGGGCGCCTCATGGGCGCTGGCGCGGCGCCGGCTTGGCATTTCCAGCGATGTGATCTCGGCCGCTTTGACGCTGGCGCGCGGGCCGCGGCGGCAGGGGCCGCGCAAATTGCAGAAGGTCTCGTGATGGTTGCCCAGATCGACAGACAGATGATCCTGCGCCGGCCTTGGAAAATCCCCGGGCGGCTGATCTGTTATGCGCTGATCGAAGGGCGCCCGCTGACCACGCGCGGGCGCTGGATCAACCCATTGGTCTTTGCCGGGTACCGGCTGGCCCGGCTGGTGCCGGCGCCGTGGCGCGCAGGCCCGCCGATTTTCATCATCGGCACCGGGCGCAGCGGCACCACGATCCTTGGCAAGATACTGGCCATGCACCGCGATGCGGTTTTCCTGAACGAGCCAAAAGCGCTTTGGCATCATGCCCATGGCGGCGAGGATATCATCGGCAGCTATTCCAGCGCCCCGGCGCGCATCGCCCTTGGGCCGTCGCCGCGCGCGCCCCAAATCGCCGCAAGGCTTCGCCGCGTTTACCGCTGGGCGCTGTTTTGGGGCATGGGGCGACGCATCGTTGACAAATACCCCGAACTGGTATTCCGCATCCCCTTTGTTCAGAGCCTTTTCGGTCAGGCCCGGTTCATCGCCATCCTGCGCGACGGGGTCGATACCTGCGTCTCGGTCGTGCAATGGTCCGGCGCGCATGGCCGGCGCCGCCCGGGCCAGTGCCACGACTGGTGGGGCCGCAATGACCGCAAATGGCGCGCAATCGTCGATCAGCTTGTCCCCGCCGATCCGGATCTGGCCCCGCTTGCGGCGCATCTGGCGGGCGCGCGCGATCGCCGTGACCGTGCCGCAGTGGAGTGGATTTTGGCCATGCGCGCGGCGCTAAAGGCTGAGGCCGATCATCCCCGCGCGGTGCTTTGCATCGGATACGAACAGCTTTGCGCAGACCCGCGCCGGGTTCTAGGCAAGGTTCGGGCGCATTGCGACCTGCGCCCCGATCCGGTCTTTGACGCCTATGCAAGCGCGGCCCTCGGCCCGGCCCCGGCGCGTGGAACGCTTGCCCTGATGCCCGAACTGGTCGCGCCGTTTCGCAAAACGCTTGAGCAGACAGGCTATGGCGCCAGCGGCGCGCGCGTGACCGCCCGCCGCTCCGAAACCGGCGTGCCAGCACCCAGAAGCAAAGCCAGCGACAGAGCCCCGAAAATGGCGCCATCGGCGTAATTGTAAACCGGCGTGGCCAGAGAGATTGCAAGCTCGCCCGCAAAGACAAAGACGGCAAAACGGAATGCAAGAGAAGAGTGATGAGTTTGCCAGCGCCGCAGGATCGCCACCAGACCCGCAACCCAAAGCGCACCATAAAGCGCAGCGCCAAAAAACCCCAGCTCGGCCAATATCTTGGGCCAGAACGTATCGACAAGGAAACTGCCGTCACTCTCGGTGCCGCCATGAGTAAAGGCGATGCCGTAGATATAGTAAAGCGGGCTGTAAAAGACATCGCGCGAGGCCGAGGAACCGAATGTCGCCCAGCCCGAACCAAGCGGGAAATAATCGGCGGCAACCTCGGGCGCGCGGGCATAAAGCGTTCCGCGAACGGTTTGCGGCGCGTCCTGAGCGACAAACATATCCATCCTCTCGCCAATGGCGTGCGAGATGCGGTTGTCGCTTGTGCCAAGCAGCAAGATCACCACCGGCGCCAACAGGAAAAACCCGATCCGGGCGATGATCACCGGCTGAAAGGCGACGAAAAGCGGCAGGATAACAAGCGCGCCGATCAGCTCTTTGACACTGGCGGTCTGGACAAGCCCCAGAAAGAAAAGCCCCGCAAGCGCGCCGTAAAGCCAGCGGTGGCGCCCGGCCCCGATCAGCGCCATGGCACTGGCAAAGCCGATGAAATGGGTAAAGGCGGTTTTGAATTTATGATCGAAAAGCCCTTGCGGCACCAAAAGCCCGGCGCGGGTTTCCAATATCTGATTGTGCAATCCGATGCCGCGAATTGTATCGGCAAAACTCAGCACAAGATTGATCAGGCTGTAAATGATCACCGCCTTGCAGATAAGGGCGACGGCATTTTCAACGCTGCCGCGATCTTCCGAATGGAAAAGAACGATATAGCAAAAGACCAGAATATATATTTTCAGATCGATCGAAGCGGCAATGATCGCCCCACGCCAAACCGGAAGGCCGGTCAGTTCGGGATTGGCCAGATCGGAAATGAAGCCGATAATGAATATCGCCGACCCCGCTGCGGCCACAATGGCCGCGCGTTTCAATATCCCCTCGCGCAGAATTCTGACAATGGCCGCCGCCAGCATGACCAAAACAAAGGCCTCGTCACTGAAGCCGCCAAAAGGCGCCCTGCCCCAGATCAGATAGCCGGCCAGCAGAACCAGAAGATGCAGGGCAAGCGGCAGAACCACCCAATAGCGCAATTGCTGCCCGGGTTTGGCGGTATGGGTGTGATAGATTTCGCCAGCGCTCATCACCGGGCCGCTGCGACCGGGGGCGCCCTGCATGGCGCTCTGGCACTCAAAAAAACACTGGCTGATTTTTGCACGCAAAATTCTCCGTCCACGCAGGCGATCCTAGCGCGGATGCACCAGAAAAGTCGACAAGTTTAGCCCCTTCGGGACATGAAATCAGCAAGAAAATCAGAACACTGAAGGGGGTTTGGAAAAGATGCAGGTCAATATACTCGGCATTCGCGGTATCCCCGCCCAGCATGGCGGGTTTGAAACCTTCGCCGCACGGCTGGCGCCCTATCTGACCCGGCGCGGGCACCAGGTCTTGGTCTATTGTCAGGCCGAAACCGGCCCGGTCCGGCAGTGGCATCAGGACGAATGGCACGGGATCATGCGCCGCCATTTCCGCCCCCGCCTGTCCGGCGCCGCCGCAACGATGGATTTTGATCTGGCCGCCGCGCGCGATGTCACCGGCCAGCCCGGTGTCGATCTGGTGCTTGGCTATAACACCGCCGTTTTCAATATCGGCCAGCGCATTCGCCGGCGCCGGGTTTTGATGAATATGGACGGAATTGAATGGAAACGCGCCAAATGGTCGGCGCCGGCGAAACTGTGGTTCTTTCTAAATGAGGTTATCGGCGCCAATATCAGCAGTCAGGCCATCGCCGATCATCCCGAAATTCAGCGCCACGTCGCAAGGCGCTGTTTCAAGACGCCGGTGATGATCCCCTATGGCGCCGAGCAGGTCACCAAGGCGGATGCGAAATATGTTCAGGATCTGGGCCTGACGCCGGACAATTACCTGATCTCAATTGCAAGGATTGAGCCTGAAAACTCCATTCTCGAACTCGTCCGCGCCTTTAGCACGACCCAAAGCGGGGCGGACTGCGTGATCTTGGGAAATCTGGATCCGGATAATGACTATCACCGCCGGGTGCGCGCCGCTGCGGGGCCTTCGGTCAGGTTTCCCGGCGCGATTTACGACCCCCCGGCGGTTGCGGCCCTGCGGTTTCATTGCCGCGCCTATCTGCATGGCCATCAGGTCGGCGGCACCAATCCCAGCCTTGTCGAGGCTTTGGGCGCGGGCAATGCGGTGATCGCGCATGACAACCGTTTCAACCGCTGGGTCGCGGGCGAGGGTCAGTTCTATTTTGCCGATAGCGCCGGCTGCGCCGATCAGATGCGCGGCGTTCTTGCCGATACCGCCCGCGTAGAGGCCGCGCGCAAATCGGCGCGGGCGCGCCATGAGGCGCGCTTTCTCTGGGACCGGGTTTTGTCGGAGTATGAGCGGCTGATCTGCGGGCAATAAGGGGCGCCGGATCACGGATGAGCCGGCGCCACAGCTCAGAGCGGTGACAGCGTCAGCGATGACAGGTGCCGGTTGCCAAGCGCCGGCCAGAACCCTTCACCAAGGATCTGACCGGTGAATTTTTCCGTCGTTCCGTCGCTATAGCTGGCCAGAATGTCATGAGCACCCGACAGGCCGGTCAGGCCCGGCGTGTCGGCGGCGCGGCTCGCCACCGCCCCGGCCGTTGGAATAAAGGACGTAAGATCCGTGCCTTGCGACAATTGCGCGCCAAGGAAAACAACCGTCTCATCCGCAACCGCCGTATGCGGGCCAAGCCCCACCGACAGCGCGCCCGAAGATGAGGGCGTAAACACAAGCCGCACCATATAGGTCAGCCCGTCGGCCAGCAGCGTCTCACTGGCCGCGGTGATCGGGCCGATATCGCTGCGCGAGACGGTCAGGGCGCCGACCGTGCCGGAATACTGGCTTTCGCCGCCGGGAAGCCCGCTAAAGACCACCCGCGCCTTGCCCGAGGTTCCGGCGCGATAAAACAGGGTCAGCGCATAAGGAACACCGCCCGTTACATCGGCCGAAGCTTTCAGGCGCGACCACATCACACCGGTCGAGGCAACATCGACCCCCGGAAAATAGCCAAGCGCATTCAGCGTCAGATCGGTGGCGACCGATGAATCCGCGGTCCAGTTCGCCGCTGAGGCGGTGGAGTTCAAAAGCAGATTGCTCGCCGATGCCTCGATCAGCAGGCCGCGCGCGCCAAGGGTCACCGGGTCATGATCAAAGCGGGGCGTATCGAGCGGGGCAATGCTCAGATTTCCCGCCGCATCCCAGAAACTGGCCTGTGAGGCGCGGGTAAAGCTGACCCCGGCCGGCATCGCGCCGCCGGCAAATTGCAAAAAGACGTCACGCACGGATTTTAGCGTTGAAGACGCAAACGAATAGCCGATCCCAAGCATTTTCAAACCGTGAACGCGTGAATGCCGGTCGCCGTTGTGCCCGTCGACATCACACGCTGTGCCCCGGTGGGAAGGATCGAAAAGCTCGACACATTCACAACGCGGGTCTGGCCACGCGCGCTGACGAAAGTCACGGCGCCGGCGCCTTCGATATAAAGGCCAAGCGCGATCGCGGGCAGATCCGTGGTATCGCTGGGGGTGACCGGCTCAAGATCGGCCGAGGGCCCGTTAAGAGACGGCACACGATTATCAAACGGGTTGTTCATAATAAATCCTTTTCACCCAAGATGCCGGAACGCCGAAGATCGCCGAACGCCCCGATGACGCGCCAAGTGATAGGTGAAATGTCCTGCCCGTATCTGAATCGCCCGTGCGCAGCCCGGCAATTCGCGCAACCCCCGGGATGCGGTAAGAACGGCTACCCGGGCGCGCTCATTCGCCGACGCATCGCAGCACCGCACCAAAGGTTTTCCAGAATATTTTCAGATCGGACGCGAAGGACACGTTTTTCCAATAATCATTGTCAAATTTTACACGTTCGATAAATGAGCTTTGCCCCCGCGCCGAAACCTGCCACGGCCCGGTAATCGCCGGCCGCATCCGGTAATAGGCAATCCCGCCCGCATCGCGATAAAGCGCCTCTTGTTCGCGCATGAAGGGGCGCGGTCCGATCAGGCTCATCTCGCCGCGCAGCACGTTCCAGAACTGCGGCAGCTCATCAAAACTGGTCATTCTGAGGAACCGGCCAAAGGCGGTGACGCGCGGATCGTTTCTGAGTTTCTGGTTCTTGCGCCATTCGCGGGCCAGCCGGGGGTCGGCCCGGCACAGCCGCTCCAGCGCCCTGTCGGCATCGGGCACCATGGTCCTGACTTTCCAGCACCTGAATACCCGCCCTTCGAAACCGACCCGCTCCTGACTGTAAAACCCCGGCCCGCCGCCGGCCCGCACCACGGCCCAGATCAGCCCGACAAGCGGCAGCAGAACGGGCAAAAGCGCAAGGGTGATCAAAATGTCGAAAACGCGTTTTCCCGAAGCGCGATAAAATCCCGAAACATCGCGCTTGAAACTCAGGTCAACCGGGACCTCTCCATACTCACTGACAATATCTTTCAACGCATCGTCTCCAAACAGGGCCGTCGTGGGCCCGCAATCATTAATGGGTGACCCTCAGGGCAGCGGCGCGGCCCCGGCCTTGCGGCGATTACGCGGGGCTTGCCGCCACAGGCGGTACGGGAAGGAAGGAATTTGACCGCTCCCTTGCAATCGCCGACGCCGCGCGCCCGACCGAACGGCCCAGATTTGCATTGGTCGCCGCGGCGGCAATCTTTTCCAATGCGATGCTGTATTGGCTGTTTTCGTTGCCCGCCGCTTTTTCGCGCGCGGCCCGGATGACACTGGCCGCCAAAGCGCGGATTTGCGCATTCAGCCGCGCGTCGGGAAGCGACGCCTGACGCAGAAGGTTCAATTCCTTATCGACCAATGTCACGCATTGACTTGCCGATTGGATGCATCCGGGCAGAAGGCCGGCAAACGCCCGATTCTGGAATTGCGCTTGGGCTTGAGCCGAAATCGAACTGCTCAGGAAAAACAATGCGGCGGCAGCCGGATATTTAATTGCACATTTATTCAATTTAACGCCCCCAGGTTCATCTTCGTTAACATCGGGGCAATTCCGAGCGGGTAATAAAAGTTAACAATTATACACCCTTACGATCATGTCCCTTATTTTTCAAACTCAGGAAGATTTGTTAAATTTGTCTTAATACTTATCCATAATTCTCAGGCCGGAAGCGTTGTTAACCAATTGAGGTCTTTGCCGGCATGAATAAATCAAATCTGCCCGTTTTGCCGGCTGCATTGGGTTTTTTCGGCCTCGCGTTTTTTGGCCTGTCGTTGTATTTTCTGGGCCCGGAATTTCGGGCGTTCAAAGCCGGGGCTCTGCCACAAAAATCAACGGCGATTTCCGCGCTGGAGACCCGGCCGCAGGCGGCCTGGGCCACTTCTTCGCGGCTCGCCCAGCTTGACGATTGCGCCTCTGTCCAGATGCGTCGCGAGGCGCCTTTTCTGCCCATGGCAGAGCGGCGTGCAAGCGCCCGAACCTGCCTGCGCCTTGCGCGGTCGGTGCTGCGCGGCAGCCCCACGCTGTCACTTGCGCATTACGCCGTGGCGGTCTCGGCGCTCCAGATGGGCGACAGGCGCCTCTTTCGCCATGCGCTGATCACTGCCCGAACGACCGGCGCCAATGAGGCCTGGCTTGCCTCGCGCCGTCTGAACCTTGGCCTGATCGCCTTTGACCGGCTGCCGGCGCAGGATCTGGCCGGGCTGGAACAGGATCTTGCCGTGCTTTTGAGCAATGGCGCCACCACGGCCAATCTGGGCCAGATGCTTGCGCTTTATCCGCAAAGGCGCGGCTTTCTTCTGGCTACCATCGAAAGACAGCCCCCCCGCCTGCAGGAGCTTTTCCTGCGGCGCGTCAGCCTGCAATCCGCCCGGGCCCCGGCGAAGTGAGCGTTGCCATGGCCATTACCGGCGCCCCGGCGCATCGCCCGGCCCGCCCGGCGGCACGGCTGAATGATTTTATGGCGACGGCGATGGTGGCGGTCGTGCTTCTGGCCCCGCTTCCGGCAGGATCGAACAGGCCGATTTTCTGGCTGGCATGGGCGGCGGTTCTGGGTCTGCTTTTTGGCGCATATTTCCTGCTCATGATGAAACTGGCGCCGCGCTATCGCTTTCATTTCATTCAGCAGGCGCCGCTTTTGCTGGTCGGGCTTTCAATACCGCTGGCCGCCATCCTGCAGACCCTGCCAGTCGCCGCCGCCCTGCCCGCCGCGATAACAGCCCTGCCGCTTGCGGGTAGCTTTGCGCCCGACACTCTCAGCCTTGCGCCAACGGCCACGACATTGGGGGTCGTAAGGCTTCTGTCCTATGGCGTATTTTTCATCCTGATGCTTGAGGTATCGGCCAACGCCAGCCGCGCGGGCCGCATCGCCGGGGCGCTTTTTCTGGGCATTTCGCTTCATGCCATCTGGGCGCTGATATCGCTCAACCTGCTTGGCGACAGTTTTTTCTGGGGCCCCAAGACGGCATATGCCGGATCGGCGACCGGAACATTCATCAACCGCAACTCTTTCGCGGCCTTCATGGGAATGGGGCTGATACTGGGGCTGTCGCTTGGGTTTGCGCGCCTGCGCCGGGACGACGCGCGCACCGCCGCCGGCGGGTTTGCCGCCCCCCGAACCATCGAAAGGGCGGTTTTCGCCATGGGCCTGATGTTCATCCTTGCCGCGCTTGTGGCCAGCGGCTCGCGCATGGGAATGCTGGCGGCCCTTGCCGGCGCCGCCGTCGTTCTTGGCCTGATGGTGGGCCTGCCTCCGCGCCGCCGCGCGATGGTTTCGGCGCGCGGAATTGCGCTTGGCCTGCTGGTGATAATCGCCGTCATCGCCGGATTTGGCCGCGTCCTGATCGAGCGCAGCATCTTTATTGTGCAACACGGCGAAACCCGCAGTGAGCTTTACCGCCAGATCACCGGCATGATCCTTGAACGCCCATGGTCGGGATATGGCCTCGACAGTTTTGACGTCGCGTTTGAGCTTTTCCACAAACCGCCCCTGTCCAGCGCGGTGACATGGACCCATGCCCATTCCACCTATCTGACCTATTGGGCCGAACTTGGGCTGATCGCCGGCTCGCTGCCCATCGTCTTTCTGGCGCTCATTGCTGTGCGGCTGGCGGGCGTTCTGCGGCGCCGGGATGCAGGCTTTGCCAGCGCCAGCGCCGCCATGGGCGCATTATGTCTGGGCGCGCTGCATTCGCTGGTCGATTTTCCGCTGGAAATTCAGGCCAATGTCTTTTTGTTTCTGGCGCTTCTGGCGATGGGCCTGACCCCCTACCGCCAGATCAGCCGGCCCGGCCGCGCGCCCCGTTTCCCGTGAATGATGGCTCCCCGATGAAATCCTCACCAGACGAATTTCTGGACCTAAGCGGCACATTGGCCCTGATCAAGCGCCAGTTCCGCCTGTTTGTGATGGCCGCGATCCTGGTTCTCGGGGCGGCTTTGGGGTACCTTTTGCTGGTAACGCCGCTTTATACCGCGACCGCCCTGATCCTTGTTGATCCGGCGCGCAAGAACCTTCTTGGCCCGGCCGAACAGGCCACCACCTCAAGCGGGGTTGAAAACGCCCGGATCGAAAGCCAGGCCGCGATCTTAAGCTCGGACAAGGTGCTGCTGGAGACCATTGGCCGGCTCGATCTTTTGTCCAGACCCGAGTTCGGGCCGACGATCGGCCTGCCCGAGAAACTGGCCCGCGCCCTGGGCTTTGCGATCAAACCCGATGAGACGGGGAGCGATCTGATCAATGAAACACTGGCGCGGTTTTCGCAATCGGCGGTGATCAGGCGCAAGGGCGCGACCTATCTGATCGGCGTCTCGGTGTCCTCGCGCGATCCGTCCGATGCGGCGCTTTTTGCCAATACGCTGGCCCAGACCTATATCGACCTTCAGGTCCAGTCCAAAGTCAGCGCCGCGCTTGCAACGGGCGATATCCTGCGCGGGCTGATCGATGATGCGCGGCAAAATCTGGCGGCCTCCGAACAGGCGCTCAACACTTATATCGACAATAACCTTAATCGGCTGGCCCGCGACAACGCCCCGACCGATGCCGCCGATCTGAGCAAGGCTCTTTCGCGCACCAACGCCGCCCGGCTTAGCGCGAAAATCACCGCAAGCGCAGCCGAAAAGGCGCTGATGCAAAAGGACTGGAATTCGCTGTCGCGCACGCTGGGCGACGATGCGATGTCGGTTCTGGCCAATCAGCGGATGCGCCTTGAACAGCGCCTGTCCGGCACCGGCGCCACGGCTGAAGCGGATAAGCTCGGCCTCAGGGCCCGGCTGGCACGGCTCGAAGAGGGGCTGAACGGGCGCGCCGATATGGCCATCGGCGCGCTGCGCGACACGGCGGCCAAGCTTGACCGAGAGGCCAGCGATTACCGCAACCGGATCCGCGAGCTGGCCTTTCAGGGCGATCTGGCGCCCGAGGTTCTGGCCGATATTTATGAGCTTCAGCAGGAATCCGACATCTCGCAACGGCAATATGGCACCCTGCTGACACGGCTGCGCGATACCGAACGGCAGGCCTTGGTACAGGTGGCGGATGCGCGCATCGTCTCGCCGGCGATCCCCCCGCGCAAGGCCAGCTCGCCCAACCGCAAGCTGATCCTTGGATCGGCGCTGATCCTTGCGCTGGTGCTGGGAACCGGGCTGGCCTTTGTCAACGAATATCATATCGGCGGCGTCACCTCGACCAGTCAGCTGTCCAATATCATCGCCACAAGGCTGGTCACCAGCGTGCCATCCCGGCCCCAAGGCGATGCCCAAAGCAGCCTGGCCGATCTGATCACCGAGGCGCCCCTGTCGGCCTATGCAGAAGCATTGCGCCATTTGCGCGCGACAATAGATCAGGGCGCGCATGGCACCGCTCCGGGCGGCAAGGTTATCATGGTGACCTCAAGCGCACCGGCCGAGGGCAAGACAACCCTGTCGCTGGCGCTGGCGCGTACCTATGCCCAGGCCGGTCAGTCGACCCTGCTGATCGATGCCGATCTGCGCAAGCCGCGCCTTTACCGATATCTCGACCTGATCCCGAAATTGAGCCTGCTGGGCTATCTGCGCGGCAAGGACGCGCAGGCCGAACTGCCCCGGCTTGCCACCGCCGATCCGAAATCCGAAGCGGGCGTGATTTTGAGCAATGAAAGGGGCGCGTTTCCTACCGATCAGCTTTTGCAGTCGGGCCGTTTCACCGATCTTATCGGCAAGGCGCGCGCGGCAAAGAATGTGACGATCATCGACACCCCGCCGATCGGCCCGATCGTCGATGCCCGCTATGTCGCGCCGCTGGCCGATGTGGTGGTCTTATGCGTGCGTTTCGGCACCACCGCCCAGAATGAGCTGCGCCAAAGCTATACCCGCCTGTTACAGACAGTGCGCCCCGGCACCCCGATCATCGCCGTGCTGAACCATGACGAAACCCGGCCCCGGTCTTATCGCTATCACGACTATTACGATCAGGACGCCGGCGCCTGAGACGCCGCCCCGCCCCGCCCCGCCGCGAAGGGCCCCTTGGCAAACGGCTGGCCCGCCGGTCGGCGCCCGTGCTAGGCATCGTGTAAGGCAGTCGCTGCAAGACTTTGATTGCGCGAGAAAGAGGGGGGGCCGGATGACGCTGAGCATTAGCGATATAAACGCCGCTGCACGCACCATCAGGGGGCAGGCCGATGCCACGCCGCTTGTCCCCTCACCCTTCATGAGCGGCCTTCGCGGTCACGAGTTTCTGCTAAAGCTCGAAATCGCCCAGCCGATTGGCGCCTTCAAACTGCGCGGGGCGATGAATGCCGTCCTGTCGCTGCCCGAAGGGGCCGCCGGGGTCACCTGCTGCTCGACCGGAAACCACGGGCGCGGGGTGGCCTATGCCGCCGCAAGGCGCGGTATGCGTGCTGTGATCTGCATGTCCGCGCTGGTGCCCGAGGCGAAAGTCGCCGGCATCCGTGCCCTTGGGGCCGAGATACGGATCTGCGGCGAAAGTCAGGACAGCGCCCTTGCTGAGGCCGAGAGACTGGCGCTGAGCGAGGGTCTGACGCATATCTCGCCCTTTGACGACCCGCTCGTGATCGCCGGGCAAGGCACCATCGGGCTTGAGCTTCTGGCCCGGCGGCCCGATCTGACGTGCATCCTTGTGCCGCTTTCGGGCGGTGGGCTGGCGGCAGGCGTGGCGCTGGCGGCCAAGACGCTCAAACCCGATATTTCGGTGATCGGCATCTCGATGGATCGCGGCGCTGCCATGCATGCCTCGCTCGCCGCCGGACAGCCCGTCGCGGTCACCGAAGTGCCCAGCCTTGCCGATAGCCTTGGCGGCGGGATCGGCGCCGATAACGCATTGTCATTCCCGCTGTGCCGCGAGTATCTGGACGATACCGTTCTGGTGACCGAAGAAGAGATTTATCGCGCCATGCAGGTGCTTTACTACGAAGACCGGCTGATCGCCGAAGGCGCCAGCGTGGTCGGTCTGGCGGCGGTGATCGCGGGCAGGCTCCCCCCCTCGCGGGGACCGGTGGCAACCATCCTGACCGGCCGAAATCTGGATATGGGGGTTTTCACCCGCGTTATAACCGGACAAGAGGTCACTCTGGGCGATGTTACGATAAAAGGGCGGCCTTATGGCGCATGAGATACAAATCCTGACCGAGGCCGG
The DNA here is from genome assembly GCA_030148745.1 of Paracoccaceae bacterium. Classification (GTDB taxonomy): domain Bacteria; phylum Pseudomonadota; class Alphaproteobacteria; order Rhodobacterales; family Rhodobacteraceae; genus JASBSV01. The sequence continues at coordinate 69,521 of JASBSV010000044.1, read as the reverse complement.
GCTGCGCGCAGCGCTTCGGCTTGACCTGACCACCGTGGATGTCATCGAACCAGCCTTTGCCGCGCTGACCGAGGGCCGTGTAATCATGCCGCCGATCCTGTCGATGGACCTGCCCGCCGCCCATGGCGAGGTGGACGTCAAAACCGCCTATATCGACGGATTTGACGGCTTTGCGCTCAAGGTCAGCACCGGATTTTTCAACAACCCCGCGCTGGGCCTGCCCAGCCTTGGCGGGATGATGACGCTGTTCAGCGCGGCTACCGGCGCGGTCCGTGCGGTTTATCTCGACAACGGGTTTCTGACCGATCTGCGCACCGCCGCCGCCGGCGCCGTGGCCGCGCGCCATCTGGCGCCCGAGGGCGTCACCACCGCCGGGGTCATCGGCACCGGGCTTCAGGCACGGCTTCAGATCGAGGCGGCGCATCTGGTGCGCCCGTTCAACCGGGTTCTGGTCTGGGGCCGCGATCTGACCAAGGCCGCCCTTTGCGCCCGCGATCTGGCGACCTCGCTGGATATCGAGGCCGAGGTTGTCAGCAATCCCGCCGAACTGGTCCGGCGCAGCCAACTGGTGGTCACCACGACCCCGGCGCGCGCGCCGGTGCTGCGCGCCGAATGGCTTCATCCCGAGCTGCATGTCACCGCCATGGGCTCGGACGCGCCGGGCAAGAACGAGCTTGACCCAAAAGCGCTGACAGCGGCCGATCTCTATGTTGCCGACAATGCCGCGCAATGTGCTAAACTGGGCGAGCTTCGGGCGGCGCTTGCCGCAGGGCTCTGGCCACAGGACCGCACCCCGCCCGAACTGGGCCAGATCATCAACGCCCGGCACCCCGGACGCCAAAGTCAGGCCGACATAACCATCGCCGATCTGACCGGAACCGGCGCGCAGGACACCGCAATCGCGACCTATGTCAGCTCGGCTCTGAGCGATGCAGGCACGGTGATAAAGGCTTGAACGATGATTAAACTCGACGCCCGCGACATCGCCATCCTCAAGGTCCTGTCAAAAGAGGGGCGGATCACCAAAGCCGCCCTTGCCGATCGCGTGGGCCTGTCGCCCACCCCCTGCTGGGAGCGTCTGAAAAAGCTGGAAACGGCAGGGCTGATCGAAGGCTATCAGGCGCGGATCAACCTCAGGAAACTGGGCCGGCATGTCACCGTTTTTGTCACGGTCGAGCTTTCCGATCACACCTCGGCAAGCTTTCATGCCTTTGAAACCGCCGTGGCCAAATACGATGAAATCACCGCCTGCTGGGCCCTGGGCGGCGGCTTTGACTATATCCTGCAGATCGTCACCCGCGATATCGAGGCCTATCAGCGGCTGATGGACGAAATGCTCGAGGCGCGCATCGGCCTGTCGCGCTATTTCACCTATGTTGTCACCAAAGCGGTCAAGGGCGACAACATCCCGCCGATTGACCTTTTGCTCGGGCGCTAGAGGAAACCTCTGGCACAGCGCCGAAAACAGAGGAAACCTCTGCGCCAGCTGCATAATTCAGCCCCACAAGGGGGGGCAGATCGGACAATCTGTCGCCGGAGAAACATGCAGCGGCAGGAGTACAGGAATGTCAGAGCGGGCCAGCCCGAGCCTGAAAGCAATCACCGATCAGGCTTTGGTACATCATCAGGCCTTTATCGGCGGCAGATGGTGCGACGGCGCAGGGCGCGAAACCTTTGCGGTTCATAATCCCGCAAACGGCGAGGTTCTGGGCGACGTGGCCAGCCTGAGTGCGGCCGAGGCAGAAAATGCGGTCAGCGCGGCCCACCGCGCCTTTGCGCCATGGGCACAACTTTTGCCGCAGGCGCGTTCGGCGCTGCTGCGCAAATGGTTTGAACTGATGCTGACCCACCGCGAAGATCTGGCGCGGCTGATGGTGCTGGAACAGGGCAAGCCCCTGTCCGAAGCACGCGGCGAAATCGACTATGCCGCCTCCTTCGTCGAATTTTACGCCGAAGAGGCCAAGCGCCCCAATATCGAAGGCATCACCAGCCATCTGCCCGACGCCGAGGTTGAGCTTTGGCTGGAACCTGTGGGCGTTGCGGCCCTGATCACGCCGTGGAACTTCCCCTCGGCGATGCTGACGCGCAAGGCGGCGGCGGCGCTGGCCGCGGGATGCACCGTCGTTGCCCACCCCTCGGCCGAAACCCCCTTTTCGGCGCTGGCACTGGCCGAGCTTGCCGACCGCGCCGGCCTTCCGGCAGGGGTGTTCAACGTCGTCACCGGCGATGCCCCCACCATCGTCGAACCCTGGACCCGCGATATGCGTCTGCGCGCCCTGTCCTTTACCGGCTCGACCGAGGTTGGTCGGCTTTTGTACCGCCAGTCGGCAAGCACCATGAAGCGGCTGGTGATGGAGCTGGGCGGCCACGCCCCGGTCATCGTCTTCCGGGGCGCCGACATGCAAAAGGCGATTGCCGAGACGATCAAGGCGAAATTCGCTACCTCAGGGCAGGATTGCCTTGCCGCCAACCGGATTTACGTCGAACGCGCGATCTATGACGAATTCTGCGAGGGCTTTACCGCCGCCACCCGGGCGCTGACGGTCGGGCCGGGGATGGAAGATCCCGACATCGGCCCGCTGATGAACGAAAAGGCCATCGCCAAACAGCAAAGCCATCTGGACGATGCGATGGAGCGCGGGGCCAAACTTTTGACCGGCGGCGGGCACCATGAACTGGGCCCAAACTATTTTCAGCCCACGGTTCTGGCCGATGTGCCCGACGACGCGCTGATCATGTCGGATGAAACCTTTGGCCCGATCGCGCCCCTTACCCCCTTTGACAGCGAGGATGAGGTGATCGCCCGCGCCAATGCGACCGACTATGGCCTTGTCGCCTATCTTCACAGCAATGATCCGCGCCGCATCTACCGCATGTCGCGGGCGCTACAATTTGGCATGATCGCGGTGAACCGCACCAAGGTCACCGGCGCACCGATCCCCTTTGGCGGCACCAAGCAATCGGGTCTGGGCCGCGAAGGGGCGCGGCGCGGGATGGAAGAATTCATGGATATCAAATACGTCTGCCGTGACTGGGCATGACATCGCTGGAACGCAAGAAAAAGGAAGAACCCAAAATGCTGAGAAACGACCAACTGGATCAATGGGACCGCGAGAATTTCTTTCACCCCTCCACCCATCTGGCCCAGCACGCGCGCGGCGAAACGCCCTCGCGCGTGATCCGCACCGCCTCGGGCGTGCATATCGAGGACCGCGACGGCACCCGTTTGCTGGATGCTTTTGCCGGGCTTTATTGCGTCAATGTCGGCTATGGCCGTCAGGAGATCGCCGAAGCCATCGCCGAGCAGGCGCGCGAGCTGGCCTATTATCATTCCTATGTCGGCCATGGCACCGAAGCCTCGATCACCCTGTCCAAGATGATCCTTGATCGGGCGCCGGCCAATATGTCCAAGGTCTATTTCGGTCTGGGCGGATCGGACGCCAATGAAACCAACGTCAAGCTGGTTTGGTATTACAACAACATCCTTGGCCGTCCGGAAAAGAAAAAGATCATCTCGCGCTGGCGCGGCTATCATGGCTCGGGGCTGATGACCGGCTCGCTGACGGGCCTTGAGCTGTTTCACAAGAAATTCGACCTGCCGCTGGCGCAGGTGATCCATACCGAAGCGCCCTATTACTATCGCCGCGACGACCTCGGCCAGAGCGAGGCGCAGTTTGTCGCCCATTGCGCCGCCGAACTGGAAGTGCTGATCGAGCGCGAAGGCCCCGACACCATCGCCGCCTTCATCGGCGAGCCGGTTCTGGGCACCGGCGGCATCGTGCCCCCGCCCGAAGGCTATTGGCCCGCCATTCAGGCGGTGCTCAGGAAATACGACATCCTTCTGATCGCCGATGAGGTTGTGACCGGCTTTGGCCGGCTGGGCACGATGTTCGGCTCGGATCATTATGGGATCGAGGCCGATATCATCACCATCGCCAAGGGCCTTACCTCGGCCTATGCGCCGCTTTCGGGCTCCATCGTCGGTGACAAGGTCTGGAAAGTGCTTGAGCAGGGCACAGATGAAAACGGGCCCATCGGCCACGGCTGGACCTATTCGGCCCACCCCATCGGCGCGGCGGCGGGGGTTGCCAACCTCAAACTTCTCGATCAGCTGGATCTGGTGCAGAACGCCGGCCAGACCGGCGCCTATCTTACGCAGGCCCTGTGCGAGGCTCTGGGCGGTCACCCCAATGTTGGGGATATCCGCGGCGCGGGGATGCTTGCGGCCGTCGAATTTGTCGAAGACCGCGACGACCGCCGCTTTTTCGATCCCGCCCAAAAGGTCGGGGCGCGGGTCTCGGCGGCCATGTTGGAGGAAGGCGTGATTGCCCGCGCCATGCCTCAGGGCGATATCCTTGGCTTTGCACCGCCCTTCTGCCTGACGCCTGCGCAGGCAGATGAGATCGTGGCCAAGACCAAGCGCGCCGTCGCGGCGGCGGGGCTCTGATGCTTTGGGCCGGCGGGGCCCGGCGGGCGCACCGCCGCCCGCCGGGCATTTCGTTTCCGGCGGCGAAGACGGCTATACAATCACCCCGCTGCCCCATAACGTCGCGCGCATGAGCGTTCCTGACATCCTCGACAGCCGCTATTCCTGGACGCGGCTGGGCATCACATTGCTGATCGCGATGATCGGTAATGTGGGGATGTGGGCGATCATCGTGATCATGCCCGCGGTGCAGGCCGAATTTGCCACCGCCCGCGCGGCGGCATCCATGCCCTATACGCTGACCATGGTCGGCTTTGCCCTTGGAAATCTCTTTATCGGCCGCACCGTGGACCGCTTTGGCGTGACCACAGCCCTGATCGGGGCGGCCACGATCATCACGCTGGGCTATGCCGCTGCCGCGCTTTCGGGATCGATCCTGATGTTATCGGCGCTGCAATTTGTCATCGGCTTTGGCACCGCGGCAAGCTTTGGACCGCTGATTGCCGATATCTCGCATTGGTTCTACCGCCGCCGGGGGATCGCCGTGGCGATCACCGCCAGCGGCAATTACCTGTCGGGCGCCATCTGGCCAATGCTGCTGAGCGGTATTCTGGCCGATTACGGCTGGCGCGCGGTCTATGGGGTTCTTGCGGTTGTGACCATCGGCCTTGTCGTGCCGATCTCGCTTTTGCTGCGGCGTCAGATCCCGCAAAGCGCCACCGCCGCCGCTGACAGCAGATCGCGCGCCAACGCCGGCGGCTTCAGGTTTTCACCCCGTGGTCTGGCCCTGCTGCTGGGGCTTGCCGGAATCGGCTGCTGCGTGGCGATGTCGATGCCGCAGGTTCACATCGTCGCCTATAGCGTCGATCTGGGCTATGGCCCTCAGGTCGGCGCGCAGATGCTGTCGCTGATGCTGATGGGCGGGGTCGTCTCGCGCCTCTTCTCGGGGCTTCTGGCCGACCGGCTGGGCGGGCTGGTGACGCTTTTGATCGGCTCGGGCCTTCAGACCACCGCGCTTTTTCTCTTTTTGCCCTTCAGCGGCCAAAACTCTCTTTATCTCGTCAGCCTGATATTCGGGCTTTCGCAGGGTGGGATCGTGCCAAGCTATGCGGTGATCGTGCGCGAATACCTGCCCGCGCGCGAGGCAGGCGCGCGCGTCGGGCTGGTGATGATGGCAACGATCATGGGTATGGCATTGGGCGGCTGGATGTCGGGCTGGATCTATGACCTGACCGGATCTTACCGGATGGCCTTTGTGAACGGGATCGGCTGGAACCTGATGAACCTTTCGATCCTATTTTTCATCCTGATAAAATCGCGCGGCGTAGGGCGGCCGGCGATGGCCGCCTGATCAGGGCGCCGTCATAGCTCAACCTCAAGCTCTGATAAAAGCGCGCCCCATGACGCGCCATGCATATCGCGGTCGCGGCGCGAGCCCTGTACATGCGGGCGTGGAAGGCTGAATTTCAGCACATTCAAAGCGCCGATCTCAAAGCGCAGCACCTCAGCCTCCGGCGCCCCGAAAACCGCCGCCACAGCGCCGGTCGGCAACCCGTTGCAAAGTTTTTCAAACACCTCGGGCGTGCCACAGAACACATCCACCGTCAGCCAGAAGGGCCCGGCGTTTTTGCTGCGTATCTTTTCGACGATCTGTCCCAGTTCAGCCAATTTCGATCACCTCAAGACGGAAAGCCTCCATCGGATCGGCAAGCTCAAGCACATGATGCAGGCAGAATTCATAAACCGCGCCCCGGCTCAGCTCGGCCGGGGAGAAGGGAAAGGCAAAGCTTGGCTGCTCCTCGGCGGGATCCAGCGGGTGGTGCAGAAGATAGGGGTTCAGCATCTTCCCGATCTCATCGCTCAGCACTTCGCTTTGTGCCCCCTGAGAACCAGATCCTCGTCCGGCGCGAGCAGGATAAATGGATCGGCATTCTCACAAAGCATATGCGCCGAAACTGCAGGGATCAGGATTGTCGAGCTGAACGATTTTCTGAGCGTGATGCTGCGCAGCGCGCTGATCCCGGTAACCGCCCGCAATCTGGCGCCCGCGCAGGCGATGATCGACTTTCTGGTGACCCTCGGCAGCCGCGCCGGCGAAGTGGCGGGCCTTCTGGTGTTTCTCGACCGGCTCAAGCGGGAAAGCTTTCTGCGCAGCTGGACCAATGCCATTTTGCAGCAATAGCGCCTTGGTGCGGGATCAGACCGTCAGATAACGGCGGATCTGATCGCTGACCATCTCATCTGCGGTGCCCGACAGAACGATCTCGCCCCGGTCCATCACCGCGAAATCATCGGCCAGATCGCGGGCAAATTCGAAATATTGCTCGACCAGAACAATCGCCACATCGCCCTGATCGCGCAGATAGGCAATGGCGCGGCCAATGTCGCGGATGATCGAGGGCTGGATCCCCTCGGTCGGCTCATCGAGCAAAAGCAGCCTTGGCCGCGTCACCAGCGCCCGGCCTATGGCAAGCTGCTGTTGCTGTCCGCCCGACAGATCGCCACCCCTGCGCCCCAGCATATCGCGCAGGACGGGGAACAGCTCAAAAACCACATCCGGGACCCGCCGCTGGTCGCGGGCAAGGCAGGCAAACCCGGTCCTGAGGTTTTCCTCAACCGTCAACAGCGGAAAAATCTCGCGCCCCTGCGGCACCGCGCCAAATCCCGCCCGCGCCCGCGCCGCTGGCGGGGTTCGGGCGATATCCCGACCGTCCCACAGGATCCGGCCACCTCGGATCGGCTGACGCCCGCTTAGCGCCCGCATGAGCGAGGTTTTTCCAACCCCGTTGCGCCCCATCACCGCCGTCACCCGGCCCGGCCGCGCGGTCAGCGACACATCGCGCAGGATCTGGCTGGCACCATAGTAAAGATCGATATTTTCGGCCTGCAGCATCGCCTAGCGTCCCAGATAAACTTCGACAACCTCGGGGTTGGCCGAGACGTGGTCCAGCGATCCCTCGGCCAGAACATGCCCCTGATGCAAAACCGTCACCTTGCAGCCAAGCGCGGCGACGAACTGCATGTCATGTTCGACCACCACGACCGACCGTTCGCCGGCTATATTGCGCAAAAGTTCAGCCGTGCGCATGGTTTCGGCGTCGGTCATGCCGGCGGCAGGCTCATCGACCAGCAAAAGCGCCGGATCCTGCGCCAGCAGCATGCCGATCTCAAGCCATTGCTTTTGCCCATGCGACAGATCGGCGGCCGGGCGGCTGCGCTGATCGGACAGGCATATCAGCGCCAGAAGCCGGTTGATCTCGGTCTTCTGGGTTCTGCCGGTCCGGGCGGTCAGCGTGCTGAACACCCCCCTGTCCGCCTTGAGCGCCAGATTGAGATTATCGGCAACGCTCAGCGTTTCGATCACCGTGGGTTTCTGAAATTTTCGCCCCACGCCCAGCCTTGCGGTGGCCGCCTCGTCCAGACGGGTCAGGTCAATCGCGTCGTTCCAGTATACCTCGCCCTCGTCGGGGCGGGTTTTGCCGGTGATGATATCCATCATCGTGGTCTTGCCCGCGCCATTGGGGCCGATCACCGCCCGCAGCTCACCCTTTTCGATCACCATCGACAGGTTGTTGATCGCCTTGAAGCCGTCAAAGCTTTTGGAAACGCCGCTCAGAAAAAGTTGCGAGCTCATGCCGCCGCCTCCCTCGGGCGGCGGCGCACGCGCCTCAGCCCGGCCTCGACCGCGCCCAGAATGCCCTGCGGCAGCACAAGGGTGACCAGAATGAACATGCCCCCCAGCGCGAAAAGCCAAAGCTCGGGAAACCAGCTGGTCAACAGGGTGCGCGACAGCGCCACGATGATCGCCCCCATCGCCGCGCCAACCAATGTGCCGCGCCCGCCCAGAGCCACCCAGATCACAATCTCAATCGAATTGGCGGGGCTGAATTCGCCCGGATTGATGATGCCGACCAGCGGCGTGTAGATCGCCCCGGCCACCCCGGCCATCATCGCCGAAACCACGAAAACAAAGAGTTTGAACGCCTCGACCCGATAGCCCAGAAACCGCGTGCGGCTTTCGGCGTCGCGGATCGCCACCAGAACCTTGCCCAGCTTTGAGGTGGTGATATAGCGCGCCAGCAACAGCCCCGCCGCCAGAGCAACCGCCGCCGCCACGAAAAGCCCCGCGCGCGTGGTATCGGCCTGAAGGTCAAAGCCAAGGATATCCTTGAAATCGGTCAGCCCGTTATTGCCGCCAAAGCCCATCTCGTTACGGAAAAACGCCAGCATCAGGGCATAGGTCATCGCCTGAGTGATGATCGACAGGTAGACGCCCGTGACCCGGCTGCGAAAGGCAAACCAGCCAAAGACAAAGGCCAGCGCGCCGGGAACAACCATGACCATCAGCGCGGCAAACCAGAAGCTGTCAAAGCCCAGCCAGAACCATGGAAGCTCTTTCCAGTTCAGAAACACCATGAAATCGGGCAGGACCGGATCGCCGTAAACGCCCCTTGGGCCGATCTCGCGCATCAGGTGCATACCCATTGCATAACCGCCCAGCGCAAAGAATGCCCCATGCCCAAGGCTGAGGATGCCGCAATATCCCCAGACCAGATCCAGCGCCACCGCCAGCAGGGCATAGGTCAGGTATTTGCCCAAAAGCGCCACCACATAAGACGGCACAGGCTGCCCCGCGATGACCAGATTGCCCAAAGGCACCGCCACGGTCAGAACAAAGAGCACGGCCAGAAAAACCGCCATTCTGGTATCGATCAGACGGGCCAGCATCCTAAGCCTCCACCGCGCGGCCACGCAGCGCAAAAAGGCCCCTTGGCCGCTTTTGGATAAAGAGGATGATAAAGACCAGCACCAGAATCTTGGCCAGAACCGCGCCGGCAAAGGGCTCAAGAAACTTATTGGCCACGCCCAGCGTAAAGGCCCCCGCCAAAGCACCCCAAAGATTGCCGGCCCCGCCGAATACCACCACCATGAAACTGTCGACGATATAGCTTTGGCCAAGATTGGGCGAGACATTGTCGATCTGGCTCAGCGCCACGCCCGCAAGCCCGCCAATCCCCGCGCCCAGCCCGAAGGTCAGGGCATCGACGCGGCCGGTATTGATCCCCATCTCGGCCGCCATCGGCCGGTTCTGGGTCACCGCGCGCATCTGAAGCCCCATGGCCGTGCGCCTGAGCAAAAACAAAAGCCCGACAAAGACCATCAGCGCAAAGATCAAAATCCACAGCCGGTTCCAGGTGATCGTCATACCGCCCAGTTCGAAAGCGCCGGACATCCAGCCGGGGTTGCCCACCTCGCGGTTGTTGGGCCCAAAGATCGAGCGTACCGCCTGTTGCAGCATCAGGCTTATCCCCCATGTCGCCAGAAGCGTCTCAAGCGGGCGGCCATAAAGATGGCGCACCACGCCGCGTTCGATCACAACGCCAACCGTGCCGGCCACCACAAAGGCCAGCGGCGCGGCGATCAGCAGCGACCAGTCGAACAGGCCCGGCGCGCTTGTGCGGATCGCCTCCTGCACCGCAAAGGTCGTATAGGCGCCCAGCATCACCAGCTCGCCATGCGCCATGTTGATCACCCCCATCACGCCGAATGTGATGGCCAGGCCGATGGCCGCAAGCAGCAGAACCGATCCCAAAGACAGCCCGTACCAGACGTTCTGCGCCATGCCCCAAAGCGCCTGCCGCTCTTCGATACTGCGCAGCGCCACGGCGACCGCGCCGGCCAGCGCCGGATCGTCACGAAACGGCGACAAGGCGGCCTGTGCGTCGCGGTCACCGCGCTGTTTCAGAACCGTGATCGCGGCCTGCTTTTCGGCCAGCCCCGTCTTTGAATTCAAAATCGCCACGGCACGGGCCTCGGCCAGCGCCGTGGCGACCCCCCTGTCGGACTCGGCCGACAAAGCCGCGTCCAAAGCCTCTAACTGTGCCGGATCGCCGCTTGCAAAAGCCGCCTGAGCGGCCTTCAACCTGTCCTGCGCATCGCTGCTGGTCAGCGACAACAGGCCAATCGCCGTGCGAATTTTGCGCCGCAGGCTATTATTAACTTTGACTTTCTTTGCTGCGCGCTTGTTAAAGACGCCCAGATCTTCACCGGTTATCGCATCGCTCATGCCCGGCGGTTTGCCACTGGCCGCGACGGTGACGATACGCTTGTCCGATTTGCGCTGATAAAGCCGGCCATCGGTCAGCGCCTCCAGAAGGCCCAGGGCGCGCGGATCGCCGGTCTGGGCGATTTTTGCCACCAGTTTAGCCCGGTCCGAATAAGAACCACCGGCAAGCGCCGCAACGAGGCTTTCAAAGCTATCGGAAGCGGCCCGCGCCTGCGGCGGCGCCAGCAGGCCCAGAATAACCACCAGCGCCAGGGTCAGCGCCCAGGCCACGGGGCAGCGGCCCGGTCCGGCGGCTTCTCCGCCACGGGGCGCTGATTGTCGCGTGAAAATCATTGTGGAATGTCACCTTCCGGTCACCGGTTGCGGCCTGATCCGGCGGCCCGCCGTCAGGGGGCGGCATCCCGCCCCCCGGTTTTCATCTCTCCGGCGTGGCCCTAGCCCGCGCTGCAGCTGCCGGTGGCGGTGTTGAAGTTGCCGCAGGCCATCGGCGGGCGCCAGTCCGAGATCAGCTTGGCGGAATCGGGCAGATAGTCGGACCATGCATCCCCTGCCACCAGTCCGGGCGTTTCCCAGACGGTCTCGAACTGCCCATCATCCTGAATCTCGCCCACCAGGACCGGCTTGGTGATATGGTGGTTCGGCATCATCGACGAAAAGTCGCCCGAAAGGTTCGGAACCGACACGCCGACGATCGCGTCAATCACCGCGTCAGGATCGGTTGTTCCTGCTTTTTCAACAGCTTTCACCCACATGTTAAAGCCGATGTAATGGGCCTCCATCGGATCATTCGTGACGCGTTTGTCATCGCCGATGAAGCTGTGCCAGTTCTCGATGAACTCGGCATTTTCCGGCGTATCGACCGACATGAAATAATTCCACGCCGCCAGATGGCCGACCAGCGGGCCGGTGTCGAGACCGGCCAGCTCTTCCTCGCCGACCGAAAAGGCCACGACCGGGATGTCCTGCGCCTCGATCCCCTGATTTGCCAGCTCCTTGTAGAAGGGCACATTGGCGTCGCCGTTGATGGTCGAGACGACAGCGGTTTTCTTGCCTGCCGAGCCAAAGGTCTTGACGTCCGAGACGATGGTCTGCCAGTCCGAGTGCCCAAAGGGCGTATAGTTGATCATAATATCCTCGGCCGCGACGCCCTTGGCCTTCAGATAAGCCTCGAGGATCTTGTTGGTCGTGCGCGGATAGACATAATCGGTGCCCGCCAGAACCCAGCGCTCAACCCCCTCTTCGTTCATCAGGTAATCGACCGCCGGGATCGCCTGCTGATTGGGGGCCGCGCCGGTGTAAAAGACGTTACGCTCACTTTCTTCGCCCTCGTATTGGACGGGATAGAAAAGGATGTTGTTCAGCTCTTTGAACACCGGCAGGACCGATTTACGGCTGACACTGGTCCAGCATCCGAACACCGCCGCGACCTTGTCCTGCTCGATAAGCTGGCGCGCCTTTTCGGCAAATAGCGGCCAGTCAGAGGCCGGATCGACGACCACCGGCTCAAGCGGGCGGCCCAGTAGCCCGCCCTTTTTGTTCTGCGCGTCGATCAGCATCAGCATGACGTCTTTCAGGGTCGTCTCGGAAATCGCCATCGTTCCTGACAGCGAATGCAGGATGCCAACCTTGATCGGGGCGGCGTCACTGGCCGCCATGGCCAGACCGGGCGTGGCCAGCGCGACCCCGCAGGCCGCCGTCATCTTGAGAAAACTTCTTCTGTTCGTCATTCCGTCGCTCCTGAATGAATTGCCCGCGCTCTGGCGCGCCCGCGGCAAGTTGATTGCCATCGCGGACGGGGACGGAGTAACCTGACCCGGCAACATATGTTGCACCCCGTGCGGCGGCGGATTGGCATCACTCGGTTCGCTGCCGCACATCATTTTCGCGCCGCCGCAGACCACAAGGATCAGCCCGCACCAGCCAGCCACAGCTTTGAAGTGCAGGGCAGCGCGATCAATGAGGGGCGCGCGCGAAAAACGCGGGCGGGACAGAGATGACAGTTTTTTAACCATCGCTGCGGGAGCCGCCTGAAATTTAGGCAAAGACGGAAGCAGGCCCGCCCGCGAAAACCGGCCCTGTTGGTCGCCGCCCGGGCGCCTGCGGGGCCGACAGGCCGGTTGCGGCCCGGCGCGTTATGGCGTCTGATCGCGGTGCCGGGCCATCGCGCGGGCCCCGGCCGGTCAAAGGCGGGAGGAGAAAAAATGCGACAGACATGGCGTTGGTTCGGGCCGCAGGACAATGTCAGCACCGATGCAATGCGTCAGGCGGGCGCCCAGGCGGTGGTCACCGCGCTGCACCACATCCCCGCCGGCGAGCTCTGGAGCGATGCCGAAATCGCCCGCAGGCAATCGCAGATCGCGGTGATGAGCGATGGGAGCCCCTCAACCCTGAAATGGGAGGTGGTCGAAAGCCTGCCGGTCTCCGAAGACATCAAGCGCCAGTCGGGCGACTGGCGGGCACATCTGGATGCCTATAAAACCAGCATGGCCAATCTGGCCCGCGCCGGGCTTGAGGTGATCTGTTACAATTTCATGCCGGTTCTGGACTGGACCCGCACCGATCTGGCATGGCCCCTGCCCAATGGCGGCACGGCAATGCGCTTTGATCTGATCGATTTCGCAGCCTTTGATCTTTTCATTCTCAAGCGCCCCGGCGCGGCAGAAGATTTCGCGCCCGATGTGGTAGAGGCCGCCCGCGCGCGCTTTGCCGATATGGACAGCGCCCGGCGCCGCGCGCTAAGCTTCAACATCGTCTCGGGCCTTCCGGGGGCGGCGGCGCATTTTTCGCTCGGTGACGTGCGCGATCAACTGGCGCTTTACCGCGATATCGACGCCGACCGCCTGCGCCGCAACATGGCCGATTTCCTGCAGGAGGTCGTTCCGCTCGCCGGCTCGCTTGGCCTGCGGCTTTGCTGTCATCCCGACGATCCGCCCTTTCCCCTGATGGGCCTGCCGCGGATCATCTCGACCGAGGCTGATTATGCCCGGATGCTGGATGCGGTGGATCACCCGGCCAATGGGATCACCCTATGTTCGGGGTCCTTGGGGGCACGGGCCGACAATGACATCCCCGGCATGATGCGGCGATTTGGCGAGCGCGTGCATTTCCTGCACATGCGCAATGTCACGCGCGAGACGCCGGCAACCCCCGGCGCGTTCCATGAGGCCGAGCATTTGGGCGGCGATACCGATATGGTGGCCTTCGTTGCCGCCGTGCTTGACGAAGAGAGACGCCGCCGCAAAGCGGGCCGCGCCGATCATTCCATCCCCTTCCGGCCCGACCATGGCCAGAACATTCTGGACGATCTGGGCCGGGACAGTCAGCCAGGCTATCCGGCGGTGGGCCGTCTGAAAGGGCTGGCCGAATTGCGCGGCATCATCACGGCGCTGTCGCATGACACGCAAAGGCCGGCAGCATGAGCGCCCCGCGCCTGACCATGGCCGCCCTGCCGCAGCTTGCCACGGGCGTGCAAAAGCCCCGCTATGATCCGGCCGGTCACGGCGCGGGTATCCTGCATTTCGGATGTGGCGCGTTTTTCCGCGCCCATCAGGCCGCCTATACCGATGCCGCTCTGGCCGAAAGCGGCGGCGGCTGGCGGATTGCGGCGGTGAACCTGCGCTCTGCCGCCGATATCGACGTCCTGACCGCGCAAGAGGGGCTTTATACCCTGATCGAACGCGGCGCAGGCGCGCCAAAGGTTCGTGTTATCGGCAGTATCGCGCGCGCCATTGCCGCCGCCCGCACCCCAAGCGCGCCGCTAAAGGCCGTGGCCGATCCGGCCATTCGCGTGTTCACCGTGACGGTCACCGAAAAAGCCTATGGCATCGACCGCGCGGCGCAGGATATCGACGCGGCCCACCCATCGGTTGCCGCCGATCTGGCCGCGCCGCAGGCGCCGGGCGGCATTCTGGGCTATCTGACCGAAGGCCTGCGCCTGCGGCGGGCCGCCGGCCATCCGCCGCCAACAATCCTTTGCTGTGATAACCTGCCTGAAAACGGCAGGCTTCTGCGCGCGGGCGTTCTGGGTTTTGCGCGGCGAGTTGATCCCGCATTGGCCGATTATATCGCCGAAAACGTCGCCTTCCCCTCGACGATGGTTGACCGCATAACCCCTGCCCCAACGGATCAGACCCGCGCCGACGCCGAGGCGCTGACCGGGTTTGGCGACGCAGCCGCGATTGAAACCGAACCCTTCAGCCAATGGGTGATCGAAGACAACTTTCCCGCCGGGCGCCCCGACTGGCAGGCGGGCGGCGCGCTTTTCGTGGCCGATGTGGCGCCTTACGAGAATATGAAACTGCGGATGCTGAACGGCGCGCATTCGATGCTGGCCTATGGTGGCTTTCTGACGGGCCACGCCTATGTCCGCGACGTGATGCGCGATACCGCCCTTGGCGCACTTGTGCGCCGGCATCTGGCGGCTGCGGCGGGCACTCTGGCGCCGCTTGGCGGAATCGATCTTGGCGCCTATGCCCGCGCGCTGACCGAACGTTTCAGCAACCCCGCGATTGCGCATGAAACCTATCAGATCGCCATGGACGGCACCCAGAAACTGCCGCAGAGGATCGTGGCGCCCGCGCTGGACTGTCTGGCCGCCGGGGGCGACGGGCGCCCCTTTGCTTTCGCTCTGGCGCTCTGGATCCGCTATTGCCTTGGCCGCTCCGAGGCCGGGGCGGTTTACGATCTGCGCGATCCGCGCAGTGACGAGATCGCCAGGGCGGTCGCCCGCGCCGGGCGGGACAGTGGCGCCCTGACCCGAAACCTGATCGCACTTGAGGGGCTGTTTCCTAAGGCGATGCGCGAGAACGCCACCTTTATCGGGCAGATCCAAACCTTGGTGGATGCTTTGCTGACCCAAGGGGTTCGGGCCACGATAGACGCCGAGGCCCGGCTCTGACCCCGAAATAACCACGACGGTTCTTCACATTCCCGATCGGCGTTGATAAAGACGCTTCGTCCGGCGCAACCCGGGCACCGGTCGCAGCCTACCCGGTTCGCAAAAACAAGGATTGACCATGAAGACGATCGTAATCTGCTCGGGCGGGCTGGATTCAGTGACGCTTGCCCATAAAATCGCCGCCGAGAATGAACTTATCGGTCTGGTGTCCTTCGACTATGGCCAGCGCCATAAAAAGGAGCTTGGCTTTGCCGCGCGCTGTGCCGAGCGGCTGGGTGTGCCTCATGATCTGATCGACATGAGCCATATCGGCCGGCATCTGAGCGGCTCTGCCCTGACCGATGATCTGGATGTGCCCGACGGCCATTATGCCGAGGACACGATGAAAATCACCGTGGTGCCCAATCGCAATGCGATCATGCTGGCCATCGCCTTTGGCATCGGCGCGGCCAAGGGTGCCGATGCGGTGGCGGCGGCGGTACATGGGGGCGATCACTTTATCTATCCCGATTGCCGCCCCGATTTCATCGACGCCTTCGAGGCGATGCAGAAAAAGGCGCTGGATGGCTATGCCGATATCCGCCTTTACACGCCCTTCGTTCATATCCCCAAATCGGCGATCGTCACCGAAGGGGTGGCCCATGACACCCCCTTTGCCGATACATGGTCGTGCTACAAGGGCGGCGATAAACACTGTGGCCGCTGCGGGACCTGCGTTGAGCGGCGCGAGGCGTTTGACATCGCGGGCGTCACAGACCCCACCCAATACGCCGATCCCAACTTCTGGCAGGCCGCCGTGGCCCGGGGCGCGCGCTGATGTACCGGATCACCAAGGAATTTCATTTCTCGGCCTCGCATCAACTTTGCCGCCTTCAGGGCGATCACCCCTGCGCGCGGATGCATGGCCACAATTATATCGTCGAGGTGGAGCTTGCCGCCGAAACGCTGAATGAAAACGGCTTTGTGGTGGATTATCTGGATCTGGCGCCGCTGAGAGCCCTGATCGACGACAGGCTGGATCACCGCCACCTGAACGAGGTGTTCGGCCATGATATGGTAACCTCGGAATGGCTGGCGCGATGGATCTTTGACTGGTGCAAGACCCGCTGGGATCAGACCAGCGCGGTGCGGATCAGCGAAACACCCAAAACCTGGGCGGAATACCGGCCATGACCACGCTGAGGATCGCCGAGATCTTTGGCCCGACGATTCAGGGCGAAGGTGCGCTGATCGGAGCGCCCACGGTCTTTGTGCGCGCCGGCGGCTGCGATTACCGCTGTAGCTGGTGCGACAGCATGCACGCCGTCGACAGCGCCTATCGCCACGACTGGGCCGCGATGACCGCCGATCAGGTCTGGGCCCGCGTCAGCGATCTGTCGGGGGGCGTTCCGCTGGTGGTGTCGCTGTCGGGCGGCAATCCGGCCATTCAGGATTTCGCGCCGCTGATCGCCCGCGGCCGCGCCGAGGGGTATCGCTTTGCGCTTGAAACCCAAGGCTCGGTCGCGCGCCGCTGGTTTCGCGATCTCGACCTTCTGATCCTCAGCCCCAAACCCCCCTCATCCGGCGAGACCGTGGATTGGGACAGGTTTGACGACTGTATCGCGCAGGCCGGAGCCGCGCGGACAATTCTGAAGATCGTGATCTTTGACGATGCCGATTACAATTGGGCCCGCGATGTGGCCAGCCGTTACGGCGATCTGGAACTCTACCTTCAGCCGGGAAATCACACACCGCCCCCGCCCGACGAAAGCGCCGATGACGCCATTGATGTGGACGGCATCATGAACCGGATGGAATGGCTGATCGACAAAACGCTGGGTGATCGGTGGTTCACGCCGCACATCCTGCCGCAGCTGCATGTGCTTTTATGGGGCAATAAACGCGGCGTTTGAGACAAGGAAAAGACCATGGAAAACGACGATATCTATAAGGACCTGACGATGCTGGGCGGCAAGACCGAGCTTCCCAATTCGCCGCAGGAGGCTGTTTTGGAGCGCGTGCCCAATCCGCAGGCCGGCACCGATTACACGGTGCGCTTTACCGCGCCCGAGTTTACCTCGCTCTGCCCGATGACCGGCCAGCCCGATTTCGCCCATCTGGTTCTGGATTACATCCCCGGTGACTGGCTGGTGGAAAGCAAATCGCTGAAGCTGTTTCTGGGATCGTTCCGCAATCACGGCGCCTTTCACGAAGATTGCACCGTCTCGATCGGCAAGCGGCTGGTCGAGACGCTGGCGCCCAAATGGCTGCGCATCGGCGGCTACTGGTATCCGCGCGGCGGCATTCCGATCGACGTATTCTATCAGACCGGCGAGGCGCCCGCAGGCGTCTGGATCCCCGATCAGGGCGTGGCGAGCTATCGCGGACGCGGATAGGTCTTTGCCCTGACCGGGTTGGATTGGGCCGGCTTGGGCCGGCTCAGGGCTGACCCTGCCATTTTCCCTCAAAGATCAGATCCCTGAGCGGCAGCCGCTCCTGCCAGCCCTTGATCGCAAGCTCGGGGCGGGAATAAAGCGCGTCGACATAGCCCAGACAAAGATATCCGACAATCGCAATCCGCTCGGGGATCTGCAAAAGGCGGCGCATGTCGGCATCGCGGTAAATGCTGACCCAGCCCACCCCGATCCCTTCGGCCCGCGCCGCTAGCCAGAGGTTTTGTATCGCACAGACCGTGCTGTAGAGATCCATGTCGGAATTATGCGTGCGCCCCAGCACAACCTTGCCAGTTCTCTGCCTGTCGCATGTCACGCAGATATTGACCGGCGCCTTGCGGATCCCCTCCAGCTTCAGCTTGCGGTACTGCGCCCGGCGCGCGCCTGAAAACATCCCGGCGGCCTCTTCGTTGGCCCGGCTGAAAGCGCGCCATATCTCGTCGCGCTGGCTTTGCGCACGAATGACGATGAAATTCCACGGCTGCATGAAGCCCACCGAAGGCGCGTGATGGGCCGCGTCAAGAAGCCTGAGCAGCACCTCATCGGGCAGAGGATCGGGCAGGAACTGATCACGCACATCCCGGCGGGTATAAATCGCCTTGTAGACGGCTTGGCGTTCTTTTTCGGAAAAAGGATCTGGCGGGGCCAGAACAGTCTGATTTTGCATTGTTTAATCCCCAACAACACTTCTGCGCCCTGCCCCACTGACCGCGTGGAGCGGGCTATGCTGTCTGGCCGGTCTTCTGACTGAGGATCACCTGATCAGGGCGCCTTCCCGGAGGGCTCCAGTGGCATCTGCCCTGACCATCACCTTTCACAGCGTTGGGCACGTTCCGGAATTTCACCGGCTTCCCGATTCTCCCGACCAGCGGGCACCAGACCGCGCCAGTTGATCACGGATCTGGCGGGCCGCAAAGCCTAAAAACATAATGAGATCGGGCCAATACCGGCAGGGCAGAGTTGCTGTTGACGCCGCCCCCGCGATGGGTTTACCAAAATGGCACGCAGGGGAGTCCCGCTTTGGGGACTGAGAGGCCGACCGCGCAAAAGCGCAGTGACGCGACCCTTTGAACCTGACCCAGTTGACACTGGCGTAGGAAGCAAATGGCGCCTCGCAAGAAACGCCTGACAGATGTGGCCCGCTAAAGCCACCAGCCCCCTACCAAGTTCACACCCGGGTCTTTGAGTATTTGCTCAAGGAGAAACCGATGAACGTCCAGACCCCCAATCTTACCACTGATGCCCTGCCCGCCTCGCGCAAGATCTATGTGCAGGGAAACCGGCACAGCGATATCCGCGTGCCGATGCGCGAGATATCGGTCCATCCCACGGCGGGCGAGCCGCCGCTGACCGTCTATGACAGCTCGGGGCCCTATACCGACCCCGGCGTTGCGATTGACATCAACCGCGGCCTTGCCGCCCTGCGCGCGCCATGGATCAAAGCGCGCGGCGATGCCGAGAGCTATGACGGGCGCGAGATTGCGCCGGCGGACAACGGTTTTGCCAGCGGCGCGCGTCTGACCGCCGAATTCCCGCGCAAGCCGCAGGTTTTGCGCGCCAAAGACGGGGCGGCGGTGACCCAGTTGGCCTATGCACGCGCGGGGATCATCACGCCCGAGATGGAATTCATCGCGATCCGTGAAAACCAGCGGCGCGAGGCGGCGGCCGCTGCCCGCGATGGCGAGGATTTCGGCGCCAATATCCCCGATCATGTCACGCCCGAATTTGTCCGCGACGAGGTTGCGGCGGGCCGCGCAATCATCCCGGCCAATATCAACCACCCCGAGTTGGAGCCGATGATCATCGGTCGCAATTTTCTGGTCAAGATCAATGCCAATATGGGCACTTCGGCGGTCACATCCTCGATGGAAGAGGAAGTCGACAAGATGGTCTGGGCGATCCGCTGGGGCGCCGATACGGTGATGGATCTGTCCACCGGGCGCAATATTCACAACACCCGCGAGTGGATCATCCGCAACAGTCCGGTGCCCATCGGCACCGTGCCGATCTATCAGGCGCTGGAAAAGGTGGGCGGCATTGCCGAGGATCTGAGCTGGGAGGTGTTTCGCGACACGCTGATCGAGCAGGCCGAACAGGGCGTCGATTACTTCACCATCCATGCCGGTGTGCGCCTGCATATGGTGCCGATGACCGCTGACCGGGTTACCGGGATCGTCAGCCGGGGCGGCTCGATCATGGCCAAATGGTGCCTGCACCATCACCGCGAAAGCTTCCTTTACGAGCATTTCGAAGAGATCTGCGAGATCTGCCGCGCCTATGATGTGTCGTTCAGCCTGGGCGATGGGTTGCGCCCGGGCTCGATCGCCGACGCCAATGATCAGGCGCAATTTGCCGAGCTGGAGACACTGGGCGAGCTGACGCGCATTGCATGGGCGCGCGATTGTCAGGTGATGATCGAAGGGCCCGGCCATGTGGCGATGCATAAGATCAAGGAGAACATGGAAAAGCAGCTGGAATGCTGTGACGAGGCGCCGTTTTACACGCTTGGGCCGCTGACCACCGATATCGCGCCGGGGTATGATCATATCACCAGCGGGATCGGCGCGGCGATGATCGGCTGGTTCGGCTGCGCGATGCTGTGTTACGTCACCCCCAAGGAACATCTGGGCCTGCCCGACCGCGACGATGTGAAAACCGGCGTGATCACCTATAAGATCGCCGCCCATGCCGCCGATCTGGCCAAGGGTCTGCCGGGCGCGCAGGCGCGCGATGATGCGCTGAGCCGGGCACGGTTCGAGTTTCGCTGGGAAGATCAGTTCAACCTGTCGCTTGACCCCGACACGGCGCGCGATTTTCACGACCAGACCCTGCCGAAAGAGGCCCATAAGGTCGCGCATTTCTGTTCGATGTGCGGGCCCAAGTTCTGTTCGATGAAAATCTCGCATGACATCCGCGCCGAGGCGCAAAAGGAGGGCATGGCGGCGATGGCTGAAAAATACCGTCAGGGCGGTGATCTTTATATGCCCGTGGCGGATACAGAAGCGGAGCCGGGCGAGTGAGCATCACCATCGCAGGGGCCGGCGTTGCCGGCCTTAGCTGCGCTTGCGAACTGGCGCGGGCCGGTTTTGCGGTCGAGGTCTTTGAAACCGCGCCCAGTCTGGATGAAAACGGATGCTCGCGCTTTGCAGGCGGGATGCTGGCACCATGGTGCGAAACCGAAAGCGCGGAACCTGAGGTTCTGGAGCTGGGCGCCATGGCGATGGATTGGTGGGCTGGGCTGACCCAGGTGACAAAGGCCGGCACGCTGGTGGTGGCCCCGGCGCGCGACAGCGCCGAGGTAAGCCGGTTTGCCAGCCGCACGAGCGCCCATAGAGAGGCCGATATCGACGCGCTGGAGCCGGCGCTGAAGGGACGGTTCGCAAAGGGGCTTTTCTTTGCCCAAGAGGCACATCTTGACCCGCGCCGGGCGCTCAGCGATCTGGCCGACGCCTGCCGCGATCTGGGGGTGGTGATCCATTTCGGCGCTGCCGCGCCGGGGCCGGTGGATGTCGATTGCCGGGGGATTGCGGCGATGGACACATTGGGCGATCTGCGGGCGGTGCGCGGCGAAATGCTGATGCTGCGCAGCCGCGATGTGATGCTGACGCGCACCGTTCGGATGCTGCATCCGCGCTTTCCGGTCTATGTGGTGCCGCGCGGTGATGGGGTTTTCATGGTCGGCGCG
Source organism: Paracoccaceae bacterium (assembly GCA_030148745.1). Taxonomy (GTDB): domain Bacteria; phylum Pseudomonadota; class Alphaproteobacteria; order Rhodobacterales; family Rhodobacteraceae; genus JASBSV01. The sequence continues at coordinate 48,014 of JASBSV010000044.1, read as the reverse complement.
ACAATGATTGAAAGCGCCGGCTGGGGGCCGATCACCCTGCGCTCGATGATGGAGCTTTTGGGCGCGGCTTATGCCCTGCACCCCGGCTTTGCCGAGGCCGAGATCATCGAAACCGGCGTTGGTCTGCGCCCCGCCTTTCCCGACAACCTGCCCCGGATGACCGAGATCGACGGCACCTTTTATATCAACGGGCTTTACCGCCATGGTTATCTGCTGGCCCCTGCGATGGCCCAGCGTCTGGCCCGGCGGCTTTTGAAGGAGAAGAGGTTTGATAATCACCGTCAACGCCGCACCGCATGAGGTCAACGCAACCCGTCTGAGCGAGGCTCTGGCCGAGCTGGGCTTTACCAGCCCGGCGATAGCCACCGCCCTGAACGGCGAATTTGTGGCCGCAGCGGCGCGGGACGAAACGCGCCTGAATGAAAATGACCGGCTGGAAGTTCTGGCGCCCATGCAGGGGGGATGAGATGCAGCTTTACGGCACTGAAATAACCTCACCCCTTTTGCTGGGGACGGCGCAATACCCTTCCCCGGCGATCCTTGGCGATGCGATCCGTGCCAGCGGGACCGAGGTGATCACCGTCTCGCTGCGCCGCGAAACGGCAGCCGGCGACGGCGGCGCCTTCTGGCAGATCCTCAAGGATCTGGGCTGTCATATCCTGCCCAATACCGCCGGCTGCCATTCGGTGCAGGAGGCGGTGACCACGGCGCGGATGGCGCGCGATCTGTTCAAAACGAACTGGATCAAGCTTGAGGTCATCGGCAACCCAGACACCTTGCATCCCGATGTTTTCGGTCTGGTTGAGGCCGCCGGGATCCTGACCGGCGAAGGCTTTGAGGTTTTTCCCTATACCACCGACGATCTGTCGGTCGCCGAGCAGCTGATCAAGGCGGGATGCCGGGTTCTTATGCCATGGGGCGCGCCGATCGGATCGGGGCAAGGGCTGCGCACGCCCGATGCCTTGCGTTCGATGCGGGCGCATTTTCCGGGCACGACGCTGATCGTGGATGCCGGGATTGGCAAGCCCTCGCACGCCGCTCAGGCGATGGAGCTGGGTTTTGACGCGGTGCTTTTGAACACCGCCGTCGCCAAGGCGGGCAATCCGGCTCTGATGGCCGCCGCCATGGCCCGCGCGGTTGCCGCCGGGCGCGATGCCTTTCGTGCCCAGCCGATCGAGCCGCGCGATATGGCCGCGCCTTCGACCCCGGTGATGGGGATGGCCAGCTTATGAGGCTTGACCGGTTCTATCTGATCGTAAGCGATGCGGGGATGCTGGCGCGGCTGGTGCCGCGCGGTGTGCGGCTGGTGCAGTTACGGCTCAAGGACAAATCGCCCGACGACATCCGCACCGAGATCCTCTGGGCCAGCGCGGTCTGCGCTGCGCAGCGCTGCACGCTGGTGATCAACGATCATTGGCAGGTGGCACTGGATACCAGGTGCAACTTTGTTCATCTGGGTCAGGAAGACGCCGATGAGGCGGATTTTGCCGCCCTGCGCAAGGCCGGTGTCAGGATCGGCATCTCGACCCATGACCGGGCCGAGCTTGAGCGCGCCCTGTCCCTGTCGCCCGATTACGTCGCGCTTGGGCCGGTCTATCCGACGCTTCTGAAGAAAATGCCATGGGCTCCGCAGGGGCTTGAAAAGCTGCGCGAATGGAAGGCGGCGGTGGGGGCGCTTCCGCTGGTGGCCATCGGCGGTCTGACGCCACAGCGCCTGCCCGGGGTATTTGCCGCAGGCGCCGACAGCGCGGCGGTGGTCACCGACATCCAACAGGCCGCAGAGCCCGAACAAAGGACCGAGGAATGGATCAGGGCGACCCGCTGATATCAGAGCGTTTTGCGCGGCAAATCTGTTTGCCGCCGGTGGGTGAAGCGGGTCAGAACAGGCTGGCGGCGGCGCAGGTTCTGGTGGTTGGCGCCGGCGGGCTGGGCTGCCCGGCGCTGCAATATCTGGCGGCGGGTGGAGTTGGCCGTCTCGGCATCGTCGATCCCGATGCTGTCTCGCTCAGCAATCTGCACCGCCAGAGCCTGTTTTCAGGCGATGACATCGGCGCGCGCAAGGCGGATGCGGCCCGGGCCCGGCTGCAGCGGGTAAACCCGGGCGTTACGATCGATGCGTTTTGCGAGAGGCTGACGCCGGCCAATGTGTCGCGGCTGGCCGCCGGGGCGCAGGTGATCATCGATGCCGCCGACAGTTTCGCGGTCTCCTACATCCTGTCGGATTTCTGCAAGGCGCAAGGCAGGGCGCTGATCAGCGCCTCGGCGCTTGGCCTGACCGGCTATGCGGGCGGGTTTTGCGGCCCCGCGCCAAGCCTGCGCGCGGTTTTTCCCACCCCGCCCGCCATGGCCGCCACCTGCGAGACGGCGGGCATCATGGGGCCGATCACTGGCGTTCTGGGCGCGCTTCAGGCGCAGCTTGCGATGGCCCATATTCTAGGCCTTAAGCCCAGCCCCCTTGGCCGTCTGGTCCGGGTCGATATGGGCCAGTTTCAGTTCGGCGGCTTTTCCTTTCAAAACGCGCCCGAACCCGCGGCGCCGATGCCTTTTATCGCGCCATCGCAGCTTGACCCGGAGGATCAGCTTCTGGATCTGCGCGGCGCCGGTGAAGCGCCCCGGCTTCTGGCGCCCGAAGCGCGGCGCATTACGCCACAGGGGCTTGCCCGCCTTGGCCCGCCGCAGCGGGGACGCATCGTTCTGTGCTGCAAGACCGGGCTGCGCGCATGGCGGGCGGGCGAGGATCTGTTGCGCCGGGGTATCCGCGATATCGCCCTGATGGCCGAGGTGGCGGTGTGACACGCATTTTGCTGATCGCCGGAACCGACAGCAGCGGCGGCGCGGGTCTCTTTCGCGATCAAAGCGTGGCGCAGGAACTGGGCATCGACAGCTGTGTGGCAATCACCGCCGTTACTGCTCAGACCGACAGCGAGGTTCTGGATATCACCATCCTGCCGCCAGCCTCGGTCAGTGCCCAGATCACCGCAGGCTTGCGCTCCGGTCCGGTTGCAGCGGTCAAGATCGGGATGCTGGCGAATGCGGGTATCGTGGGCGCCGTCTGTGCCTCTCTGGCCCGCCATCCGCCCTGCCCCGTGGTTCTTGATCCGGTCACGCATAGCTCGTCAGGACGGGCGCTGCTGGATGCCGAAGGTCAGCGCGCCCTTCTGGCGCAGCTTTTGCCAATGACCGCCGTGGTAACGCCAAACCTGCCCGAACTTGCCGCGCTGACGCAGGCGCCGGAGAGCCGGGACGCCAGCCGCGCCGATAGAGCCGCCCGCGCCGCCGCGCTTTTGGCGATGGGCGCGGGCGCGGTTCTTGTCAAAGGCGGCCATGACAGCGGCGCGCAGGCAACCGACACGCTTTATGAACCCCGCGGCATGGCAAATTTCAGCGCCCCGCGCCAAAACGCCGGCAAGCGCGGGACAGGATGCACCCTCGCCACCGCGATCGCCTGTTATCTGGCCAAAGGAATGCCGCTAAGACCGGCCGTCGGCGCGGCAAAGAATTTCACCAATTCATGGATTGCGGGCACCCAGTAACAGCGAGCCGCCCCCAAACGAAAAACGGCAGGCGAAATTGCCTGCCGTCTTCCTGTCGCGCGGCACAAGGCCGCTGCGAAAATTCTGATCAGGTGCTGCTCGAGCTTCCCGATGCTGCGATGCCTGCGCCCAGAAGGAGCAGAAGCAGGAGACCGGCAGTGCCCGGGTTCAGCGAGCTTCCGGGGTTGTCTTCAACAACCACAACGGGTGCTTCTTCAACGATCGGTGCGGCACGGCCACCTGCGAAAGCAGGGGCAACAGCAGTAGCGACGATGGCGCCAGCTGCAAGAACGGTCAAAGTTTTTTTCATAGGATCCACTCCAAATACTTAATCTGTGAGGGAGTGCCCTCAGACACCCTTCAAAACTCTTTGTTACACATTTGCTGTTTCAATGAAAGCCCGGAGTTCAGGCCATTCAAAAACTGTGCGAAATTCCGCATGCCTGTGGCGCGCCGGCACCATCAGATTTTATACGGCGGCCCATTGCACATATTTCAGGCGGGAAAAAATGGGAAAACGGCCCGGCCAGCCCGGCTTGCATTGCGAACGCTGCTGCAAGCCGGGCCTCATACGCGGGGCATCGCCGATATTCGCGGGAATCGCACAGGCCCTGAACCAGATGATTCTCCTGCCCGGCGTCCTTCCCCTATCCTGCGCAGCAGCTCAGCTTGGCGACATCCTTGTCAAAGGTCTGCGCGGCCAGTTTCAGCCCCTCAACCGTTGTCAGATAGGGAAAGATCATCTCGCCCAGCGCCTTGGTGGTCATGCCGAACTTCAGCGCCATTGCCAGTGTCTGGACCGTGTCCGAACCTTCGGGCGCAATGATCTGCCCGCCCAAAAGGCGATCGGTCTTGGCGTCCGCCACCAGTTTGATCAGGCCGCGCGTATCCAGCGCCGCCAGCGCACGCGGCACATTGTCCAGCCCCAGAACCGAGGTTTTGACCTCATGGCCGGCTGCGCGCGCCTGCGCCTCGCTCAGCCCGACGCCGGCAACCTGCGGGTCGGAAAACACCACCCAGGGCATGGCGCTGTTGTCATAGCGCATCGGCTCCAGCCCCAGGGCGTTATTGACCGCCACCTTGGCGCCATAGGCCGCCATATAGACGAACTGATCGCGGTTGGTCACATCGCCCGCGCCGTAAACCCCCGGTCTGGTGCTTTGCATATCGTCGCCCACGATGATCGCGCCGCGCCGGTCCAGATTGATGCCCGCCTCGGCCAGCCCCATGCCTTCGGTATTGGCCACCCGCCCCGTCGCAACCACCAGCTTTTCGGACGTGATTTCAAACGGCTTGCCATCGCGCTTAACACAGACCGTCACGCCCGCGGCGTCCTGGCGGCAGGCGTCATAGGTGATGCCGCATTCAAGCGTGATGCCTTCGGCGACAAAAGCCTCGGTCAGTGCCTGCGACACCTCCGGCTCGGCCCCGGGCAAAAGGTGCGAGCGGCAGATCACCGTCACCTTCACCCCCATGCGCGCCATCATCTGCGCCAGCTCAGCGCCGATATAGCCCCCGCCCAGAACCGTCAGGCTTGCCGGAAGCTCTTCAAGCTCCAGCAGGGACGTGCTGTCCAGCGTCTCGACCGTTTCGATCCCGGCAATCGGCGGGACCGACGGACGCCCGCCGGTGGCGATCAGGACCTTAGGCGCCGTCAGCCGCGTCTTATCCACCACGATGGCATCGCCGTCAAACCTTGCAAAGCCTTCGATATAGGTGACGTTCTGATATTCAGGCAGCAAATCGGCGTATTTCTTTTGCCGCATGCCGCTGACCAGATCGCGCTTGGCCTGAACCAGCGCCGCCCAGTCGGTCACATGCGCCTCGGCGGTGATACCAGCAAAGCGGCTGGCCGCCGCCGCGCTGTGCTGGGTCTCACCGGCGCGGATCATGAATTTCGACGGCACACAGCCGACATTGACACAAGTGCCGCCGATGGTGCCATGGCCCACCAGCGCCACCCGATGCCCCGCTTCGGCCGCCGTGATCGCCGCCGAAAACCCGGCCGAGCCGGCCCCCAGAACGATCAGGTCAAAGGCGGTATGTTGCGGCATTTTCGATTGGTCATTCATCGTCGGATCTTTCTGTTTGGGATGTTCAAAAGGTATCGGATGGCCCCGGCTGCGCCGCAGCCCCGCGCCGCAGCCAATAGCCATAAAGCGCCACCGCCAGCGCCGCCGCGACCGATATGCGCAGAGCAAAGCGAAACTCGAGCCAGATCAGCAGGACCGACAGCGCCAGCACCAAAAGCGTAATGATCCCCTTGGGCGACGGGCCGCGCTTTTGCGACATCAGCCAGAGCGCATGGGCCACCAGCCCGAGCGAGGCAAAAAGCAGCGGAAACAGCGCGTAATCCAGCCAGCCGACAATCGCCGACAACCCCGCGCCCGTGACCACGACCACCAAAAGCGGGGTAAAACAGCAAATCGCCGCCAGAACGCTGCCTATCAGGCCGCGCCGCAGTTGAGTTTTCTCATTCATTTTTAAACGTCCTTACCGGATCTTTCAGTTTCCTTGCGGGATCGGCATCACGAGCCCGACGCCGAAGCCGCAGAGGGCAGAACCCGGCCCGGATAGCCATAATCCATCGATGCCTCGGCAATCGTCTCGGGCGTTGTGACGGCATCGTCATAGGTGACGTCGAAAACAATTGTCTGCGCTGCCTCGTCATAATCGCCGGTCACGATCTTGACGCTTTCGACCGATTTCACCGCCTCGGCGGCGATATAGGGGCACGACGGGCAGGTCAGGCCGCTGACCTCGATCTTGGCCTGACGCTCTGCGGCAGAGGCCGCCCCGGCGGTCATAAGCGCGGCAACAACGGCTGCGGTAAAGACTTTCATATGGTTCTTCCTTTCTTCAGAAGCTCAGGATGTAGGGCGTGATATAGGGAAAGATGATCGCGATCAGGGTGACGGCGGTGGCCAGCCAAAGCGCCGCTTTCATCACCCGCCGGTTGACCGGGCGCGCGCAGGCAGCGCCGTCGCTGCATTCGCCCGCCTGAGATTTATGCACTTTCCAGAACCCATAGCCGATGAAGGCCGCGGCAATGCTGAACGTGTACCACTTATAGGCATAAAGCGCGGTCAGCTGCGCGATCCACACACCGCCAACCCCGAAACTGACCAGAACCAGCGGCAGAATACAGCAGGAGGTCATCGCCAAAGCGCCAAAAAGGCTGCCCACCGTGGCAACCCGCCCGCCAGTATCGCCGGACTGGCGCCCGGTCTGGGCTTGGGTATCGTCAACTATGCTCATCGTTGTCTGGCCTCCTGCTTGCAACTGATTCCCGGTCTGTATAGGGTCTGTACTAACTACAGGCGCAAGGGGTATATCCGGAATGGGCGAAATCAAGCCGCAAAAACCGATGATGCGCGCCGCTCTGGCGCGGGCCACGGGCTGTAACCTCGAAACAATACGCTATTACGAAACCATCGGCGTGATGCCCGATCCGCCGCGCACCAGTGCCGGCTTCCGGGTCTATGACGCCAGCCATGTCGCGCGGCTGCGCTTTGTGATGCGGATGCGCGAGCTGGGCTTCAACCTTGAAGAGGTGCGCGGTTTTCTGACCCTGATCGACGGCGGCACCCAGACCTGCGCCGAGGTTCAGGCGCGCACCGAAAACCACCTGAGGGATGTGCGTGCCAAGATCGCCGATCTGCAACGGATCGAGGCGGTGCTGGCCGAGACCGCCTCGAAGTGTTCGGGCCGCGATGTGCCTGACTGCCCGGTTCTGGACGCGCTGGAACTTTAGCGGGCGGCGGCGAGGCGCGCGATCTCAGGCCGGATCGGCCGGGGCCAGCGGCAGATGTATTTCGGCGCAAAGCCCCGGCGCATTATCCGAAAGCTCAAGCTGCGCGCCATGCAGCCGCGCAATCGCCGCCACCAGACTAAGGCCCAGCCCGGTTCCCTGCCGGTTGCGGCTGGCATCCATCCGGTAAAACCGCCGGGTGACCTTTTCACGCTCGCCCACCGGGATGCCGGGGCCGCTGTCGCAGACCGAAATCACCGCATCGTCGCCCGAGCGGGCGACCGCGATTGTCACTTTTGTCGGGGCTGGGCAGTGCCGAAAGGCATTATCGACCAGATTGACCAAAGCCTGGGTCAAAAGCTCCTGATCGCCCAAGACGACCAGCGCGCCACCCGGCACCGACAGGTCAAGCTGGTGGCCCAGATCGTCTGCCACCGGCGCCAGCATCTCGTGGATAGAGGTGGCGATATCGACCAGGTCAACCCGCTGCAGGCTGATCGGGGCCGCGCCGCCCTCAAGCTGGGCAAGTTTGAGGATCGCATCAAAGGTCGAGGCGATACCTTCGATGGCCTCGATCGCCTGACCGATATCGCGCCGGGCATCCTCGGGCAGATCGGTCCGGCCTGCATGTGGCTCCAGCCGGATGCGCAGCCTTGTCAGCGGCGCGCGCAGATCATGAGCAATATCGGCCGAAACCTGCGTAAGCCTCTCGACGCTCGCCTCCAGCCGCTCGAGCATCTGATTGACCCCGCGCGCCACCTGCGAGATGTCGTCCTGCGCCTGTGTCGGCGCCTCATAACGCTTGGCCAGATCACCTTCGGAGGCGGCCTGAAGCACATCGTTCAGCCGGTCGATCCGCGTTGCATTGCGCCGCGCCAGCGTGACCGCCACGATGATCGAGGCCAACAGCGCAACCACAAGACCCCATGCCACCGATTGCACCAGAACCTCCTGACTGTCGGTGACCCACTGGCTGTCGCGCGCGGCAATGACCCAGCCAGCCGGCTGTCTGATCCCATAGGCATAGTAAACCTCCTCGATCTTGCCGGTCAGCCCTTTTGCCACGGTGAAATCGCGCCCGGCAATCAGGCGCCGGGGCCCTTCGAAAGGGGCCGCAATTTTCATCGTTCCCACGCCGGGGCGGCCCGGTGCCACGAAATAGGTCAGGGTCGAGGTGTCATGGTCACGCGCCGCCTGGACGCGCAGCTGGTCTTCCAGATCGACCGGCCCGCTGGTTTGAAGGATGTTTGCCAGACTGACCGCCGTCAGCTTGGCATCTTCAAACAACCTTGTGCGCAGCTCGTCCGACAGGATCGTATAAGAAACACCGGCGGCCGTTATCGATGCCACCGAAAACACCGCAGACAGGATCAGCGCAAAGCGCATCGAATAGGACAGGCCCCGCAGGCGGCTGAAAAACCTTGCCAGCAAGGCCGCTGGAGCCGCCTTCATGCCTGAAACACGTAACCGACGCCATGCAGCGTCTGCAGGCATTGCCTGTCAAAGGGCTTGTCGATCTTGGCGCGCAGCCGGCTGATATGGGTTTCCACCACACTGGTCTTGGGGTCAAAGTGAATGCCCCATACCGCCTCGAGCAGCATGGTTTTCGTCTGAACCCGGCCCGGGCGTTCCATGAAATGCTTCAGCATCAGAAATTCGCGCGGCTGAAGGTCGATCCGCTGCCCCTCGCGCGTCACCTCGCGGGTCAGCAGCTTAAGCAGGATCGGCCCCACCGAAAGTTCGGTCACCTCTTGCTTGAGGGTCGGACGCCGGGCCACGGTCATGATCCGCGCCGACAACTCGGCCAGCGCGAAGGGTTTGACGATATAGTCATCCGCCCCCGAGCTTAGGCCCGAAACCTTGTCGTTGACGCTGCCCAATGCGGTCAGAAAGATCAGCGGCGCCTCGATCTTGGCCGCCCGCAGCGCCCTGAGAAGCGACAGCCCGTCAAGGCCCGGCATCATCCGGTCGACGATGAACAGATCGTAGCTTTGCAAGGTGGCCTGCGCCAGCGCCTCGCGCCCGTCAGTGACGTGATCGACGATATGCCCCTCACCGGTCAGCCCCTTGCGGATATATTCGCCCGTTTCAGGATCGTCTTCGGCAACCAGTATCCGCATTCAAACCTACCCTCGTTTCACATCTTACCAAACGCCCGCCCCCGACGTTCTTAAAGCATTCCGCCTGCGTTTCAAATTCAACCCCTCCAAAGGGTCATAAGGGCAAGATCGCATATGGCGCGCCGGTCTGTGCGCGGCTTTGCGAAATTCTTACATTTTCGTAATCTGACAGGCCGGCTAAAGGCCCATCCCCTCGCCCGAGAGGCGCCGGCGCAATTCGTTCAGCCGGTTGAGGTTTTCACGCGCCTGATCGGGCTGCCGGGCGGCATAGGCCATCGCGATCGCCTCGACCAGAGCCAGCGTGCCGGCATGAAGGCCAAAGCCGTCCGAGCGCCCGCGCGCCACCCGCAGCACCAGATCGGCGCGGTAATCGGGCAGGACCGGCCCCGGCGATGTCATCAGGACAACCGGCAGCTTTTGCGCCAGCGCATGATCGAAAAGCGCCGTCACCTCGGGATAGGGGCGGTCATAGGCCAAGGCCAGAACCGCATCCCCCGGCCCCAGCCCGATCAGATCATCGGCAAATTGCAGCCCGGTATGGCGCAAGGCGCGCGCATCGCAGCCAAGGCGTGCAAGCTGCGTGGCAAAATAGCCGGCAATATGACCCGAAGGGCCAATGCCAAAGATATGAACCCGCCGCGCCGCGCAAAGAATCGCGACGGCGGCCTCAAGATCGGCCGGATCGCTCTGCTCCAGCGCGTCGAGCGTGGCGCGCAGGATCTCGATCGATTGGGTCAGCGCGCCGGCAGCGCCTCCGCCGGACTGGCGCAGGGCATTGCTCACCCGCTCGGACAACGACAGATCGCGCCGCAGATCGCCCGCAAGGGCGCGGCGCAGGGCCTCAAGCCCCGGAAAGCCCAGTTTGCGGGCGGTGCGGATCACCGTTGCATCGCTGGTCCCGATCGCCCGCGCCATATCGGCGGCCGAGATCACCAGTGCCGTCTCGCGGTTCTTGAGAAGGTAATCGATCACCCGCCGCTCGGCCGGGGTCAGGGCATCGCCGGCGCCTGAAAGCTGCTCGGAAAACGAAAGGCTGTCCATTGGCGCAACATAGACGTTGTGTTTACAACACGCAATAGTGTATCAATCACAACATCTGAGTCGCATATGCAATAACATCAGGGGAGCAATCATGCCCGCCGATTTCTGGACCGTCATGTTTCCCGCCGTGACCGCGGCCTTTCTGGCCTCTATCGTCGAGGTGGTCGAGGCCTTTACCATCGTGCTTGCTGTCGGCACCACGCGCGGCTGGCGCCCGGCGATCACCGGCACGGTGGCCGCGCTTGGGGTTCTGGCGCTGATCGTTCTGCTTCTGGGCCCGGTTTTGAACCAGATCCCGATCACCGCGCTGCAGCTTTTTGTCGGCGTTCTTTTGTTGCTCTTTGGCATGGGCTGGCTGCGCAAGGCGGTCTTGCGCTCGGCCGGGGTCTTGCCGCTTCATGACGAGATCGAGGCCTTTGGCAAGGAAACCTCCGAGCTTCGCGCGCAGACCGGCGCGCCGCAGACATTGCGCTGGATCGCGGGGATTGCGGCCTTCAAGGCGGTGCTGCTCGAAGGGCTGGAGGTCGCCTTTATCGTGATCGCCGTCGGCTCGGGCAAGGGGCTGTTGTGGGAGGCATCGCTGGGCGCGCTGGCGGCCTGCGCACTGGTTCTTCTGGTGGGCGCCTTCATTCACAAACCGCTTGCTCAGGTGCCCGAAAACACCCTCAAATTCGGCGTTGGCGTGATGCTTTCGGCCTTTGGCGTCTTCTGGACCGGCGAAGGGCTGGGCGTTGAATGGCCCGGCGCTGACCTGATGCTGCTGCCACTGGCGGCGATCTTTCTGGTGGCCGGTCTTGTCACCGCCCGCATGGCAAATAACAGCTTTCACAGGAGCGCGGCATGAATATCCTCGGCGATGTTTTCAAGGAACTTTTCAAGATGTTCGTGGCCGATATGCGCCTGACGCTGACGATCCTGATCGGCGTGGCGCTGGTGGCCGCGCTTCTGGCGGCGGCTGTGGTCGGCCCGGGCCTTGCCGGTCTGCTTCTGATCGTGCTTTGCATCGCGGTTCTTGCCGAGGCGGTCATGCGCGAGACACGAGCCCGGCGCGGCCGCTAGCCGCGCTATCCTGACGCTGCGCAATCGCCCGAAAGGGTTGGCGGGCGGCTCTGCTTCATTGTAGGAACGAAATGGCCGGGCGGCCCGATCAAACCGCCCGGCCATCTGATTGTTTTTCCGGCCGGAAAACGCCGCCGCGCCAAGAGTAAGTTGAGTTACGATGACAGCAGTATCCACCAGCCCGCCCAAGAAAAAGAGCGCCGCCGCCTCGGGCCTGCGCCACGCCCTGCCCGTGCTTCTGGGTCTGGCGCTTTTCGGCCTTGGGGTTTTTGCGCTCTATCGTCTGCTCAAGCCGGTTCACGCCGCCGATGTCATCGCCCAGATCCGCGCCACGCCGTTCAGCGCGCTCATCACCGCTTTCGGCGCCACCTTTCTGGGCTATGTCGCGCTGATCGGATATGACTGGTCGGCGCTGCGCTATCTGGGCAAAAAGGTTCCGTTCCGCATCGTCGCGGTGGGCGGCTTTCTGGGCTACAGCTTTGGCAACACCATCGGGGTCAGCGTGGTGTCGGGCGGCGCGGTGCGCTATCGGATCTATTCCGCTTTCGGGCTAAGCGCCTTTGAGGTGGCAAGCGTGTCGACCTTCGTTGCGCTTGCCTTTGGCTTTGGCATCACCGTCATCGGGCTTTTCGCGCTGGCGCTGCACCCCTATGCGCTCGAAGGGGTGATCCCCTTTTCACCCCAGACGCTGCGCCCATGGGCGCTTGGCGGGGCATTGGGCCTGACCGGGCTTTTGACCTGGCTGTCGGTTTCGGGCAAAACCCTGCGCTGGCGCCGGTTCGAAGTTTCCGCCCCCAGCCCGGGCACACTTTACGGCCAGCTGGGCTTTACCCTTGTCGATACGGCCATGGCCGCGCTGACGCTTTATGTGCTCTTGCCGCCCGGCGCGCCCGATTTCATCACCTTTCTGGCGCTCTTTGCCACCGCCGCCATGGCCGGTGTGCTAAGCCATGTGCCCGGCGGCGTCGGGGTGTTCGAGGCGGTGGTGATCGCCGCCATGCCGGCGGATGTGCCGCTGGATCAGGTGGCGGCGGCGCTGCTTCTCTATCGAGTGATCTATTATCTGGTGCCTTTTGCACTGGCCTTCGCCTTTGTCGCCCTGAACGAGGCGCGGCTGGCCGGCGGCGCGATCACGCGCCTTTTTGGCGAGGTGCCCGAACCGATGCAGCCGATGCTGCGCTCGGTCGCCTCAAGCGCGCCGGCCCTGACGGGGCTGACCGCCTTTGGCCTTGGGATCTATCTGATCCTGATGGCGCTCATGCCATCGGTTCGGCCTGAAGAGATCGACCCAAACGACCTTCTGGCGACTGTCCTTCTGGAAGGCGGGGCGATCCTTTCGGCGGCGCTTGGGGTGCTTTTGGTGATCCTGTCGCGCGGGTTGGCGCGGCGTATTTCCGGCGGTTTCTGGCTGACGCTGGCGGCGCTTGTGACCGGGGCACTGGCCTCGCTTCTGAACGGGCTGGATTTCGAAAGCGCGGCCCTGCTGATCGCCGCCGCTGTCATCCTGTGGCCCTTCCGGCGCGAGTTCTATCGTTCGGGCAAGCTGACGCGCGGGGTGTTCAGCCCGGCCTGGATCATCCTTGTCTCGGGGATCATCCTTGGCGCCGGGGCATTTTTCTTTTTCATGCATCAGGCAACCCCCTATACCAACAGCCTCTGGACCGAATTTTCCGGCGCGGCAAATACCCCCCGGTCGCTCAGGGCGGGGCTTGTCGCCTCGGCCCTTTTGCTTTTCACCACGGTCTTTCTGGCCACCCAGCCTAGCCGCGCCCGCACCCGCGCGCCCGATGCCGACGCGCTTGAAAAAGCCGCCCGCATCATCGGCGATCAGGACAACCCCCAGGCCTGCCTTGCGCTGAGCGGTGACAAGGCCCTCTTTTTTGGCGACGAAGAAGACGCCTTTATCATGTATGGCGCGCGCGGAAAAAGCTGGATCGCTTATGGCGATCCGGTCGGCAACCAAGCCTCGGTGCCGGCCATGGCATGGGCGTTTTTCGAAGATGCCTATGAGCATGCCTATCACCCGATCTTTTACGATGTCGGCGAAAACTATCTGCCGCTTTGGGTCGAAATGGGATTTTCGCTTCAGAAAATCGGCGAGGAAGCAGTGGTCGATCTGGCCGGTTTCGATCTGGGTAACGATGATCTGAGCGACATCCGGCAGACCCATGCGCGCGCCGCCGGTAGCGGGTTGAGCCTGCGCATGATGACCCCGCCGCATGATGATGCGCTGATCGGGCAATTGCGCGAGGTTTCAGATAGCTGGCTTGCCGGCGCATCGGGGCGCGAAAAAGGCTTTGCCGTCGGCCAGATGGACGCCGAATACCTGTCGCATTTCCCGCTTGCGGTGGTCGAGAAAGAAGGGCGTATCGTGGCCTTTGCCAATATCCTGCGACCGGCGCAGGGTGATAATGTTGCGGTCGATCTGCTTCGCTATCTGCCCGATCAGGCCGAGGGGATGATCGAGTTTATCATGGTCGAGCTGATCGCCCATTACAAAACCGCCGGCGCCCGCCGCTTCAGCCTTGGCCTTGCGCCGCTGGTGGGAACCGAAACGCGGCGCGGCGCGCGGCTGTGGAACCGGTTCGGCGCGCTTATTTTCCGCCATGGCGGGGCGTTTCACGACTTTAAGGGGCTGCGCGCCTTCAAGGATCAGTTCCGCCCCCGGTGGCAGGCGCGCTATATCGCGGTTCCCGATGGGGTTTCCCCGCTTGTCGCGATGAAGGATGTCGCCCTTCTGATCGCCGGCGGGCCGGCCAGCGCCACGCCGAAATAGGAGACAGGAAATGTCCTACAGCCTCGACCAGATACTGCCATCGCTACAGGCGCTCGGCCTCTGGTCCTATTGGATCATCGGGCTGGCCTCTACGCTCGAGGCGTTTTTCGTAACCGGCATTTTCGTTCCCGGCACGCTGGTGGTGGATGCCGGCGGGGTTCTGGTGCAGCAGGGCGCGCTGGATTTTTTCGATCTGGTATGGTTCGCCGCCATCGGCTCGATCCTTGGCGGCGAAATCAGCTATTGGACCGGCGTTCTTGCGCGCAAGGGCCTGCAAAGCCGCTGGCGGCCCGAAGACTCGGCCGGGTACCAAAAGGCCGAACGTCTGTTTCGCCGCCATGGCGGTATGGCGCTGGTGATCGGGCGGTTTCTGGGGCCGGTAGCGGGTTTCGTGCCCTTTGCCGCATCGGTTTCGGGGATCGAGCGGCGCAAATTCGTCATCTGGAACATCATCAGCGGCTTTCCCTATGCGCTGGGCCATGTGGCCTTTGGCTACTTTCTGGGTGATCTGATCACCAAACTGGGGCCGCTGGCGACCCGTATTTTCCTGTTTGCCGGGGCGGTGACGCTGGTGGTGGCGGTGCTTTGGTGGCTGGTGATCCGCATCGAACGGCGGCTGCCTTTCGTGCTGTCGGTCGGCCGCTCGATCATCCGCGCGATCGGCGACAACCCCGATGTTATGGCATGGGCCGGGCGCAACCCACGACTGGCGCGATTTATCGGCGGGCGGTTCGACACCACCCGTTTCGGCGGGCTCAGCGCCACGCTTCTGACGCTGGCCCTGATTTACATCTTCATGATCTGGCTGGGCACGGTCTTCGATTTCCTGATGGCCGAGCCGATCGTTCAGGCCGATGTGCGGCTTGCCAATCTTATTCACGCCTTCTGGAATCCGGTTCTTTTACAGGTGTTCTCGCATATCACCGCGCTGGGCGACTGGCGCGTGGTCACGGCGCTTTTCCTTGCCGCGCTTGGCTGGCTCTGGGTGCTCAGGCGACGGGATCTTGCGATCGGACTGGGCGCGGCGCTGATTGGCGATGTCATCACCGTAACGATCCTTAAGATCATCTTTCACCGCCCGCGCCCGGAGCTGGGGTTTTTCGTCGAAACCTCGGGCAGTTTCCCCTCGGGGCACGCCGGCGTTTCGGTCGCCTTTTACGGGATGCTGTTCTATCTGGCATGGCGGCTGCGGGTTCTGGGGCCGCTTTCGGCGGCGATACTGGCCGCCACGATGGCCTTTCTGATCGGGCTCAGCCGGCTTTATCTGATCGAACATTACCTGAGCGATGTGATGAACGGCTGGCTGGTCGGGGCGCTTTGGCTGCTGATCGGCATCGCGCTGGCCGAATGGTGGCGCGAAACCCATGTGCAAGCCGCCAGCGGCGCCGGCGCTGCGCCAGACAAAAGGCTCAGGCGGATCGGCGCGGCGGGTTCCATCCTGCTTGTGCTGATCGCCGGCTGGCTGGTAGCCAGCTATGACAAAAGCCGCAACAGCCCCCCGCCGGCGCCCGTGACCCAGATGTCAGCGGATATTCCGGCGCTCTTTGCCTCGGGGCAATTGCCGGTGAATACCGAATCCATCATCGGCACCCCGCTGGAACCGATCAATACCATCCTTCTGGCCCCCGACCGGGCTGCTGTAACGACGGCACTGGCCAAGGCGGGCTGGGCCGAGGCCAAGCAGCCGGGTTTTGTCGCGCTGGCGCGCGCGGCCTGGTCGAACCTGACCAGTCAAAGCGACGCGGATGCGCCCATCACCCCTTATTTCTGGGCCAGCCGGCCGAACGATCTTGGGTTTCAGCGCCCCGCCGCCGACAAGACCTCGAACCGCCGCCATCATCTGCGGCTTTGGAAGACCCGTTTTGTTACCGCAGCGGGCCTGCGCATTTTCGTCGGCGCGGCCAGTTTCGATAACGGGCTGGACTGGGCCGCGCCGCAGCGTATCGCGCCCAAAATCGATGCCGAGCGTGACCGGCTGATCAGCGACCTGCAGGCCGCCGGCCAGATCACCAAGGTCAGCCGGATCCAGATCACCGCGCCGCGTCAGGGCGAAACGGGATCCGGCGGGTCCTGGTACACCGACGGCAAGGCCGCAATCCTGCAACTGAAATGACAGCAGGCGGCCGGGCGTTGAATTGCCCGGCCGCCTGACCTTCTGGTTAAGGCATCTTTAAGGCGCCTGCCCCGCTATTTGACGGTCAGCACCGTCCACATGCCGGCCATGTAGTGACCCGGAATATTGCAATAGAGGATATACTGTCCGGGCTTGAGGTTGATCGTCAGCGCGCCTTTCTGTCCCGGCTCCAGCTCGGCGACTTCGCCAAGGTGCACCGCGGCGTCCTCATCGACCTTGTCCAGATCGGCCTTATAGGCCAGCACCTCATCCGGTGAGGTCAGCGGCGCGACGACCATTTCGTGGATCATGTCCTTGCTGTCATTGGTCGCGTTCAGCGTCACCGAGCCTGCGGCAACTTCCGATTTGCTCAGCGTGATGCCCATATTCGCCTTGGACATATCACCGCCCATGCCATGGCCCAATCCGGTGGCCATATCCATACCCGGTTTGTCCCAAAGCGAAGCCGAGATTACCGCATCCGCCGACGCCGGCAAAGCCGCCAGCACCGGGGAAAGGGCAAGCGCTGCTACGATCATTCTTCTGGTGCCGTTCATGTCAACCTCCATCAACTATTAACGATTGATATCAACTTAATATTTCTTGCCCCTCGCTGCCTTGAGCCAGATCAAAAACTGCGGATTTTTCTCAAAAAAATTCGTGAATTGCCCGGCCCGCGCCCACCGGCAAGGGTGATCGGCGTGCAACGAAAAACCGCCGCCGGTTTCCCGACGGCGGCCGTGAGTGGCTTACTTGGAAATGCGGGGTTTAACGTTCGTCCTGCGGGACTTTTTCAAGCCCGTCCTTGGTGAGCGTCATATAGATGATCGTGGCGCAAATCGCGGCCAGAAAAAGCACGCTGGTCATTGCCGCACCAAAGGCCAGACCGCCCACATCCTTGGGCTGCAACAGCAGATCGCCGAACGAGGCGCCCATCAAACGGGTGATGATATAGGCCAGCCAGAAGGCCAGAATGCCGTTCATCTTACCGGCATAAAACAGCGCGGTGATAACACCGATGATCGCCGCATACATCACGCCCGAATAGAAATAACCCAGCCCCAGAGCCTCTGCCGCCTGATCCCCGGCCGACGTACCCAGAGCGAAGGTAAAGAGGATCGCCAGCCAGTAGAACGCCTCACGCCGGAAGGTATAGATCGAGTGGATCGACAGGGTTTTTTCCACCGCGTACCAAAGCGCGAAGGTCGCCGCCAGCGCGGTTGAGAACAACAGCGTCGTCGAGGTGAAGGCCCAGCCGGCCTGATCAATCAGATAGTCTGTGATCAACGTGCCCACGACACTGACCAGAACCACGGTGACCCAGTAGATCCAGGGCACATATTTCTTTTGCGCAAACTGCAGCATGAGCATGCCGATCAGCAGAGTGCCCATGATGTAGGTCGTGTTGATAAGGCCCGGCCCCAGATTGGCGTTCAGAAAATCGGCCGCCGTTTCACCGACCGTCACCGCCAAAAGCTTGACCAGCCAGAAATCTCACATGACCTGGGGAACCCGGTTGTAAATTTTATCGCCCGTGACCGGATGGACCATATAGGACGCATTGCTCCCGTATACGAAATTTCGAGTGTCACTCATACCGAAGCCTCCTGTTCTAACTTCGTTTTTTCGCTGTCGCGAGGTCGCTGCAGGCACCTGCCACCCTTTCGGGCAGCGGTGCCTGCCTGTCACGAAGGTTCCAATCAGTCAGCCGCCTCGGCGCCGCCGGCATCCTTGTTGATCTCAACCGTGAGCGGTTTGAAACCATCCGCCTTCAGCTCGATCGTGAACAGCTTGGCCGATTTGGTCGTTGCATAGATCGAATTGGGGTTGGCCCGGAAATGGCCCGGCGCGCCACTGTCGTCGAAATGGATGCGCGCATCGCCCCCCGCAGGCACGGTAAAGCCCGGAAGTTTGGCGAAATAGGCCTCGGTCGTGCCGGTGTCCTTATCCTTGATCGTGTAATAGATCGAGAAATTGGTCAGATCCTTGCCCGTGGGGTTTGCGACCTGCACTTCCAGGTGGTCGGTGGCATCCTTGCGCGCCACATAGTCATAGTTGTTTTCAACCAGCGCCTCTTTGATGGTGAAAGGGGTCGCGGCGCCATCTGCCTTGATCGGGTCGGCGGCAAAGACCGGGTTGTCGTCCTTCAGGTCGTTCATCCCGTCGCCATCGGTATCGGCGTTCTGCGGATCGGTGTGGATCAACGGCTCGGCCGCGTCAGGCACGCCATCGCCATCGGTATCCTTGCCTGCGGCCATGACGGGGGCCGCCATGGTGATGCCCAGCGCAGCGATCATTGCCACAAGAGAGGTTTTCGTCATCAGTTTCATTTGGTCTTACTCCTTGGTCAGACGGTTGGATTTGAGGCGGCGGGTAAACATGACCCCGGTCAGCCCCAGCGTGGTGAAAAAGATCCAGAGAAAATCGCCGCGTTTCTCGACCAGGATCGGGCCGAGCGGCTTGCCGGTGTAGGTGTCCTTGATGCCCAGCACCGCAAAGCTGAAACGTTCGAAGTGTTTGGTGATCGAAGAAACCTCGATACCGTTTCGGATCGTCTCGAAGGTGGCATAGCCGGACGCTATGCGCTGCTGCTCTGCCTTGGGGACGTGAAGCTGCTTGAACACACCGCCCGCAACCTGATTGTCAGGGTCCAGCGTATCGCCGATCTGGGGCGCGATAAGCACCAGCAGAAGCCAGACGGCGAAACTGACCAGAAGGGCGTTGGCCGGGCGGCGCATCCACAGCGTGGCAACAAAGGTAAAGGCAAAAAAGGCAATCACATAGAGCGAGGCCGCAACCCAGACAATCGCCATGCGCAGAAGATCCGAGGCCCCAAGGCCCACGCCCGAGACGAAATCAAGCAGGATGGCCGCCAGCCCGAACACTGCAAGAAGCCCGACCGAAAGAACAACCGCACCGGCCACGAATTTGCCTGCCAGAAACTGCCATTGCCGTATCGGGCGCGTCATGATCAGGGCCAGCGTCTGGCGCCCCCGCTCGCTTACTGCAGCGCGGAAACCAGCCAGAATGCCCAAGACGGCGCCGATGATCTCGATCTGCTCGATCGCACCCCGCAAAAGCTTCAGCGGGTAAAATTCGGGCGCGGCAATACTGTCGAGCGATTTTCCAAGCGCCAGCAGCGTTGCCTTTGCGTCGTTATAGGTTGCCACGTCGGTGGCCAGGGCGATTGCCCCCGTCACCAGCGAGGTCATGGCAGCCACGGCAAGAAAGGCCATGACTATGATGATGAAGCGATCACGCAGAACATCGGTCACATCCTTGCGCGCAATCGCGCCGACCGGAGTTGTGGTACTAAGCATTGTAATCTCCCCGGGTCATATCCATGGTCATCAGCGCCCGCACCGCCAGCACAGCCGAGCCTGTAAGGGCCAAGAGAAGATCGGGCAGCGGGGGAACCATCGAGTGATTGATTGCCGTGGCCGGCAGATAGTCCAGAAGGCCGGCCGACAGGTATTTGAAGCTTTCGGCGATCGAGATCGGCCCGAAAAGCCAGCCGGTCCAGTGAAAGAAACCAGTGTCAGGTGGCGGCGCCAGCGCCGAAATCGGGTTGATCGCGGCGGTCGGGTGAATGTTCGAGGTCAGTGAAGGCAGGATGAAGGTTACCGTCAGCCAGACGGTCACCGGCAGCAAAAGCCCCACCGATTCCGAACGCGCCCAGGCGGCGGTGGCCATCGCCAGAAGGCCGAACATCAGCATATAGACGAAGGCCAGACCAAAGAAAGTGAACAGGCTGATCCAGCCGACCGCGCCCAGCGGGTTGGTTGGCAGAATGATAAAGGTCGCCACCGCGATGACCGCAGCCACCAGCATCAGGCCGGCAACGGCCATCACCAGCGCGCGGATCTTGCCATGCGCATAGGTCGCGCGTTCGAATGGCCGCGAGCCAAGCAGCGGCACAACCCCCGATTTGCGGTCCGCCGCGATCAGCTGATAACCGATCACGATGGCCGATAGCGCGCCGATAAGACTGACGTAGATCGACATATTGCGCATCAGCGACAGGGGCGAGATGTCGTTGACCGGATTTGGCGGCACCGGCTGGCCCACCCCTTTGAGGTAAACGACCGCATCGGCATAGATCGCGTTCACCGTGCTGGTGGCAGACCATCCCAGATAGGCCGAGATCAGAACAAGGATCACGAAAAGACCGGCCAGAAGCGCCACCGTCCGTTCGCGAAATATGAAAAGCAGCGACTGGCGCGCGATGACCCGTGCGCCGTCACCCGAAATGGATGCAGGCATCAGGCGGCCTCCTCGGTCTCGAGCGCCGGGGCGACCGACAGGTAAAGCTCTTCGAGCGAGCGATCATCGCCAAAGCGTTGTGTCACCGCCTCGATGGTGTCGTGATAAACAAGCTGACCGTGGCTCAGCACGCCGATCGAGGTGCAGGTCTTGGCGATCTCGCTGATCAGGTGGGTATTCATGAAGATCGTCATGTTCCACTCGTCATTCAGCCGCACGATCAGATCGCGCAGCATCTTCATGCCCATCGGGTCAAGCCCCGAGGAAGGCTCGTCCAGAAACAGGACCTTGGGATGATGCAGGATCGCCTGGGCCAGGCCGACGCGCTGGCGCATCCCTTTGGAAAACTCGCCAACACGGCGGTCGCGCAGATCGGTTATGGTCAGAAACTCCAGCGCCTGGCTGACCCGGTCCTCTGCATCGCTCAGCCCCGAAAGCCGCGCGAAAAAGACCAGATTTTCCCAAGTGGTAAGCGTGTCGTAAAGCCGGACGTTTTCGGGTACATAACCGATCTCGCGGCGCACGCCCAACGGATCGGTGACGATGTCATGACCGCTGATCAGCGCGGTTCCCGATGAGGGGCGCGCCAAAGTGGTCAGCATGTGGATCGTGGTGGTTTTCCCCGCGCCGTTATGGCCCAGAAATCCGAATATTTCCCGCTCGGCGACATCAAAGGTCAAAGCCTTGACCGCCTGGAAGTTACCGAACGCCTGACTCAGTGCGCGAAATTCAATTGCATTCTCTGTCATCTGCCGATCCTTCGAGCTGTGTGAACTGAAGGAAGAGCTAGACGCCCCGAACCGGGAATAATTGTCGGAGATTATACGAGTTTGTAAGACTTGGCCTGCGCGGCCATTTCACGGCAGGCGGCAGCGCTTTTTCGCCGCCGCCCGCCCGGTTTTCGGCCCCTTACGCCGCCACGCGGGGTGCGGCGGTCAGGATTTGGCGGATTTATCCTTGCCGCTGTTATTGCAGACATCGCGCAGCTTGATACCCAGCAAAATCATCGTGACACCGAAGACCGTGGCATAAATGGCCAGAACCCAGCCAAGCGCCAAAAGGCTGTCGACCGGATAGGCCATCAGAAAATAGCTGACCGCGACCCCCAGAAACACTGAGATCGCACCACTGAGCATCAAAAGCCATTCGCCCTCGATCTCCTTGCGCAGACGGATCGCGGCAAGGATCTCCATCACCCCCGAGGCGACCGACCAGAAGGCAATCATCGTCCACAGAAATACCGTCAAAACGAAACTGGCGACAAGCGGCGCGATCAGCACGACAAGCCCGGTGGCAATGCCAAGAAGGCCACTGAACACAAGCCAGCCCCAGCGCTCGCCGGCGCGAATGTTGCGATATCCCGCCCAAAGCCCGAAGACGCCGTCGACAAAGGCAAAGGCGCCAAAGACGATTGTCAGGGTCAGAACCGCCTCGGCCGGCATCATCCATGCCAGAACCGCGATGATCAGCGCGACAACCCCGCGGAAGATGAAGGCCCGCCAGTTGGGCGCAAGCGTACAGAATAGCCGGTCGATATCGACAGAGGTCTCATGCGTATCGGTCATCATACCACTCCTTTGTTCAAGAGCTTACAAAACAACATCAACGTAAGATGGGGGGTGGGTTTGGCACAAGTGTTGCGCCGCGCCCGCCCGTTATCGGCCTATTGGCCGGGGCTTTGGCCGTCTGCGGCGGGATCGCCGCCGCTGTCGCGGCCCTGGCTTGGATCCTTGCCGCTTTCTTTGCCGGGCTCACCTTTGGGCTTGGCCTTTTTGGCTTTCTTTGCCTTGCCGGATTTGCCCTCGGACGCTGCCTTGCCCGGCGCCTTGCCGTTGCCGGCGGCCTTGGCCGCATCCTTTTTCTGCAGCTTTTCAAAGGTGATCTTCTGGTCCTCGCCGCTCCACGAGGCGCGCACGCGGTCGCCGTCTTCGATCTTGCCGCCCAGCATCGCCCGCGCCAGTTCGGTTTCCAGCTCCGAGCGGATCAGCCGGCGCAGCTCGCGCGCGCCGAACTCGGGGCGAAAGCCAACGGCAGCAAAGTGATCGGTCACCGCCTTGTCGAACTCAAGCTCGATCCCCTGCCCCATGGCCATGCGGGCGACACGGTCAAGCTGCAACTCGACGATCTTGCGGATCTCACTCTGGTTCAGCGAGTGGAAGACGATGATCTCGTCGATCCGGTTGATGAACTCGGGTCGGAAATGCCCGCGCAGAACCTCCATCAGTTCGGCCTTCTGGCGGGCAGGGTCAAATTCACCGCTGCCGCGTTTGTGCAGGTTCTTCTGGATGACATCGGCGCCAAGGTTCGAGGTGGCGATGATGATCGTGTTGGTGAAATCCACCACGCGGCCCTTGCCATCGGTCAGCCGGCCATCGTCAAAAACCTGAAGCAGGATGTTATAGACATCCGGATGCGCCTTTTCGATCTCGTCCAGCAGCACCACCGCATAGGGCCGGCGCCGTACCCGTTCGGTCAGCTGGCCCCCTTCGTCATAACCGACATAGCCCGGCGGCGCCCCGACCAGACGCGCGACCGAGTGGCGCTCGCCATATTCGGACATATCGATGCGGATGATCGCATCCTCGTCGCCAAAGACCGTTTCGGCCACCGCCTTGGCAAGTTCGGTCTTACCCACGCCGGTCGGGCCCAGAAAGAGGAAGGTCGCCGTCGGCGCCGAGCCTTCGCGCAGGCCCGCGCGGGCCAGCCGCACGGCATCCGATACCGCCGCCACGGCCTCGTCCTGACCGATAACGCGCTGATGCAGCCGCTCTTCCATCGCCAGCAGCTTGTCACGCTCTTCGCTGGTCAGTTCGGTCACCGGAACGCCGGTCAGCTTGCTGACGATCTGGGCAACATGATCGGCCCGGACTTCGGCAGTGGCCGAGGCGCGGTCGCGCTTCCAGATTTCCAGAAGCTGCTCAAGCTCCTGCTGCTTTTCCTCCAGCTCGTGCTTGAGCGCAGAGGCGCGGTCGAACTGTTTGCGGGCGGCGGCGTAATCCTGCTCGCGCTTGATCTGTTCAACCTCGGCCTCAAGCTCCTGCACGTCGATCGGGCGCGCGGTGGCGCTGATTTTCACCCGCGCCGCCGCCTGATCGATCAGATCGATCGCCTTGTCGGGCATGAAACGGCCGGTGATATAGCGGTCCGAAAGCTCGGCCGCGGCGATGATCGCCTCGTCGGTGATTGTCACCTTGTGGTGGCTTTCCAGCGTATCGCGAAGGCCCCGCAGGATCATGATAACCTGCGCCACCGTCGGCTCATCAACATAGACCGGCTGGAACCGGCGTTCCAGTGCAGCATCCTTTTCGATGTATTTCTGATACTCGTTCAGCGTGGTCGCGCCGATCAGGTTCAGCTCGCCGCGCGCCAGCGCCGGCTTGAAGGTATTGGCGATGTCCAGCCCGCCTTCGCCGCCGCCCTGCCCGGCCCCGACGATGGTGTGGATCTCGTCGATGAACAGGACCAGCTCGTCCTTTTGTTCGGTGATCTCCTTGAGGATCTTCTGCACCCTCTCTTCAAACTCGCCCCGGTATTTGGAGCCGGCCACCATCGAGTTGATGTTCAGCTCGACCAGACGTTTGTCGCGCAGCGCCTCGGGCACTTCACCGGCCACGATACGCTGGGCCAGACCTTCGATGATCGCGGTTTTACCCACCCCCGGCTCACCGATCAGAACCGGGTTGTTCTTCTTACGCCGGGCCAGAACCTCGATCGTGGTCTCGATCTCGCGCGCGCGCCCGATGACCGGGTCCAGCTTGCCCTCGCGCGCAAGCTTGGTCAGATCGCGGCTAAACTCATCCAGATCGGGCGTGTTTGAGGGGGTATCGACACGCCCCTCTTCGGCGCCGCGGCCCACCACTTTGGTCACCTGCTGGCGCAAGGCCTGCGGCGTCAGCCCGTATTTGCGCAAGATATCTGCGGCAAGGCCCTCACCCTCTTCGGCCAGACCTACCAGCAGATGCTCGGGCCCGACATAGGAATGGCCCAGCTCATTAGAGGCGACAAAGGCGCGGTTCAGGGCATCTTTCAGCCGCGGGCTGACGCCGATCTCGCCGCCTTCGCGGCGCTCACCGCGCCGGGCCTCGCCCTCGATATGACGGCGCAGGTCATCGGCGTCGATCTTGAACTGCGTCAAAAGGGTTTTGACGACATCGCTATGGGTCAGGGCAAACAGCAGATGCTCGGTATCGACCTCGCTGCGGCCGTATTCTCCGGCTTTCTGAGCCGCCTCCTGCAAAAGTTTGTTGGCCTGTTCGCTCAGCCGGTCGGCGATATTGGCCCCGCCGCTACGGCGGCTGCGCCGGTTGATCGGGATCTGCTGACCGGGGGTATCGCTTGCAGCATCGCCCGAGGCGCCGCCCGTCAGGCCCGCGCCGGGCGCGGCATCGCCGAAAAATTCGTCAAAGAGCGACCGGCCGCCGAACAGCGATTCCAAAGGAGAGCTTGAGCGCGCCTGCCGCCGGGCAAGCTTGCGATAATCCTCGTCGCAAAGCTCCATGATCTTGCGTTCGCCATTGACCGAAACCTGCGCCCGGAAAGACGCCGGGCGGGTCTTGCAGACATCACAAATACCGTTTGCCATCGTTATCTCCTTTCCATGTAACGGGTAATGATCGTATCGCGGCTGCGCTGCGCCCGCCTTGATCCAGATCATGCAGATCCGGCCGGTAAACCTGCGGGCTTACAGGGCCTCTGGGATGGTCGTGGATGCCGTAAATTGCCATCACTCACCTCGCCAAACGATCCGTCTTTGGGTCTGTTTCGTAAATGTCCGGCAGGCCCGAAAATACAAGGCCTGTCTGCCTGCCGGACAAACACGCAGCGCCCCGGACTGGTTCCATCACCTGACGAAAAAATTTCGGCAGCGCCTTGCGGGTCTTTGCAGCTGGCCCTGTGGCCCTTGCCTAGACCATAGAGCCGATGTCGGAGGCAAAACTGGGATAGGCAAATATCATCGCCTTGATCTGATTTGCGCTCAACCCCGCCCCCATGGCCATGGCAAAAAGGTTGATCTGCTCTTCGGCGCCCGGTCCGATCAGATGCGCGCCCAGTATCCGGCCGCTGCCCTCTTCGACCAGCAGTTTGAAACCGCTGTGCGACGCGCCCACCCGCAGAGAAGAATACCAATCCTGGGTCTTTTGAAAATGCGTTTCGAACTTCAGCCCCTTTTCACGCGCCTGCGCCTGTGAAAGGCCGACCGAGGCAAGCTGTGGCAGGGTGAAAACCACGCTGGGTATGGGCGGGTAATCCACCGCCCGCTCATCCTTGCCGGCCAAAAGGTTCTTGCCCGCGATGCGCCCCTCATTGGCCGAAACCGGCGTCAGGTTGGGGCCGCTGTCGGCGCAATCTCCGGCGGCAAAGACATTGGGGTTCGTGGTGCGCATATAGGGGCTGACCTTGATGCCGCGCGGGCCGTATTCGATGCCGGCGGCCTCAAGGTTCAGCTGATCAATATTGGGCACCCGGCCCGTGGCATGAACCACAAGATCGCAGGTCACCACCTTGTCGCCCGAGGGCGCCTGATAGGTCACATCGAAGCCGCCGCCGTTCTTTTCGATCTTCAGAACCTTCGCCTGCGTCTGCAGATCGATGCCCAGCTCTGCAGTGGCTTCGACCACCATGTCGACAAGATCGGGATCGAAATTGCCAAGCGGACGCTCCATCATCTCAAGAACGGTCACATCGCGCGCACCGGCACGTTTGGTAATATGGGCAAATTCCATCGCGATAAAGCCGCCACCGACAAAAACGATACGCTCGGGCTTGTTCTCAAGCTCAAGAAAATCGGTGCTGGTGATCAGCATCTCCTCGCCCGGAATGTTCAGCGTCATGGGCCGCGCGCCGGTGGCGATATGGAAATGTTTCGCGCTATAGCTTTCGCCATCCACCTCAATCGTATCGGGCCCGGTAAAGCGGGCCTGACCGTGCATCACGCTGACCCCGGCCTTTTCCAGCCCGCCTTCGATACGGCCGGGCATTGCGTCGGTGAAACTGCGCTTGAAGGCCATCATATCGGGCCAGTTGACGTCAACCTGCGCCTCAAGCCCCCTGCCGGCCATATTGCGGGCCCAATCCACGCCCTCGGTCACGGCGACGAGCATTTTCTTGGGGTCACAGCCACGCAGGGCACAGGTGCCGCCAAACGGCAGGCTGTCGATGCTGGCCACGCTCCAGCCTGCGGCAGCGGCCATGCGTGCCACGCCATTGCCACCGGTTCCGCCACCGATAACGATCAGATCGAAAGATTTGGTCATGAAAGATACTCCTTATGCAAGCCGCCCCGGGAAGGGGTTTGGCGGGGCGGTCCAACCGGACGCCCTCTCGGCCAGAATGCAGCCGCTGACGTCCCCTTTGCACCGCGGTGCAGGTATTGCTACGGCGCGCTGTTCGATTTAACCGCGCCCGACCCGACAGAATGGACAAACCAGAGAGCCAAAACCGAGAGCGCGGCACTGCTCAACAGGTAAGCTTCGATCACCGGCAATGCCAGATCGGGCCGGCCAAACTGACTATATGGTGAAAAGATCAGCGGCAGGATCGCCCAGGCAAGCGCCGGCCCGCCAAACATCAGCGGAACACCGATCAGGGCCCGTCCGCCCAGGATCCAGCCCAGTCCGGGAAAGCCAAACAGCGCGGCCAGCCCCTCTGGCACCAAAAGCCCGGCTAATGATACCCGTGCGCGCCATGGCTGTTGCGGGGCGTCATGGCGCAGCAGTTCGGCCTTGAAACGATGCCATGCCAACGCGCGGTAGCCGCGCGTCGATCGCCATATGAACCGCACCAGAATGGCCAGCGCCAGCGCATAGAGCAAAGCGCCGCCAATGATCACCGGCGCCGCCATGGACCGAAGCGCCATAGCCGTCTGCGGCTCGATCGTGCCGTGTTCAGCGCGCGCCATCGCAAACGCCGCGCCCATCGAGGCGACATAATAAAGCCCCGCGCCCGCGCCGATCAGCAGCGCCATGCGATGGCCCAGTGCATGCGGCGGCGGCGCGCCCAGAAACGGCCGCCCGATCATCATCGAGGCGCCCAGCAGGACCGGCAAAACGCCGCCAAGCATGTTGAACTGCGCATGCGTGCGGGCAATTTCCTGCCCGCCGATTTGTGCGCCGGCCATCCACATCTTGACCGCAGGCAGGATCTGGACGCCGCCCTGAAGCGTGCCGATGAACAAAACCACAACCCCAAGACATACAAGCGCCGCCCCGGGCAGCCCGGCGATCTGTTGCACAAGACGGCGCAAAATCGTCGCAAACAGCGTCCACAGGCCTGCAAGCACCACCATACCGCTGACAGCCAGCGGTATGCCGTGCCAAACACCCAGACGTGCGACCGCTTCGGCAAAGCTCAGACCACGGGTGACGATCAGGTCGCCCTCGCGCAGGCCAAGCGTCAGGAATGACAGATAAAGCGCCAGCGAGCCCGGCCCAAGCGTCCAGAACACCAGATTTGCGCGGCGCCGGTCGGGGGCCGTATCGCCCTGCGAGCCCAGAAGATAGAACAGGATGCCCGCAGCCAGCATCATCACACCGGTCAGAAGATTGATATGGGCATGCGAGATCGGATCGATATAGCGCCCTGCCTGACCGGCTGCGGCAAGCCAGTCCTCGTTGTCAGGCACCACCTGCAATACGCCCTGCACCGTGCCGATCAACAGCCCCAGCGTTCCCAGCACGAAAAACTTGGCCAGATGGCCAAATGGCTGCGGAACCGCGCTTCGGCGTCCCTGCCAGCATGTCACCAGAACATTGACCACAAAGATCCAGTAACCCAGCCCCATCAAAGCCGCTGCCGCGGCGGTCGGCAGCGCGCGCCACAAACCCAAAGTATCCGAGGCC
This sequence comes from Paracoccaceae bacterium, assembly GCA_030148745.1. GTDB lineage: Bacteria > Pseudomonadota > Alphaproteobacteria > Rhodobacterales > Rhodobacteraceae > JASBSV01. The sequence continues at coordinate 19,520 of JASBSV010000044.1, read as the reverse complement.
TGAGCCTCGGTCATGCCGCCATGCACCATCGCGCCCATGATCACCCCGCCAGACAGATTGACGAGATAAAAGCCGCCGGCCCCGGCCACCGTGGCCCAGAATGCCAGATGCGCGAGCGTCCCGCTGTATAGCGGGCGGCGCAGAACGCGCGGCAGAACATACCAGGTCAGCCCGGTGACCGCGATGGTGCCGCCCATCACGATAATCATGTGGCTATAGGCGATATTCGCCGCCAGATGCCCGCCGCGGCCCGCCTCGGCAAGCCAGGCGGCGACCGGAGGTATCGACTTGATCGCCAGATGCAGCGCCCCGGCCACCAAAGCCAGCGCCGCCGTCAGAAGGTACTTCGGCAGCGCGGCGTCATGCGCGGTGATCGCGGCGTCGTCAAAAACATCGGGCCGGGCCGGCGCATCGGCGCGCGGGATCATCACAAAGATCAGGATCGAGACCGCGACAAGCCCCAGCACAAATAACAGCGCGTCTATGTTGGATATATTCTCGACCTGCATGGCTATCTCAAACCTGGCTCTAAAGCATAAATTGTCATGTGATATCCAAGAGATAACGCAATCATGACCAACAGGATCATCCAGTCGCGCCATTGCTGGCGCCGCTCCCAGCGGCCATCTTCAGCCTCGAACGAGCGCTTGCGTTCCACTGCGCTCGAATGGGTTGCCGGATCGCGGGGCGATACATCGGAGGCTTGGGTCATTGTCGTTCCTCACCTTTTGAAATCAGATAAAATGTTCGAATTTTTCCGCATGGACATCGTAAAGCCCGGCCTGGGCGCGGCTGATCAGGCGACCGGTCTCCCACTCACTTTCAAGAAATTCGTCAAGCTGTTCACGATAGAGCCATGAGACGCGTATGTGACAGCGCAGATCGCCGTTGCCGGCCTGATGTGCCGTCACATCGCTGCCCGCAAGTCCCGGCAGATCCTGTAACAGCGCCTTCCAGCTCTCGAGCAGAGGTTGCAGGCGGGGCCATTGATCGCGCGGCACCGAAAAGGTCGTGACGTGACTGAAGGAATGTCCATAGGCCATTGGGGTCCTCCGCTTTGCTAATAAACTATGCCGACAAGGATCGCCTTCACCGCAAAATAGGCGGCATAGGTTGTCACGACCGTCCAGGCGATCACGTCAAAACGACGAAGCTCGCCCACACGTTCGGTCAACTGGCCGGCGAAAGAGGTCAGCTCCATCAGCGCCGGGCGCAGACCGCGCGCCGGCCGAAGCCAGAAGACCACGGCAAAAAAGAACAGGATCAGCGTGCCGGCAAAAAGCAGGGTATAAATCGGCCCTTCCCAACGGATTTCGGTTCGGTTCCGGGCAATCCGTTCCATATATTGGGCCATGATATAGCGGTTGACAGCCGCGGCCGTAGCCGGGTCGCTACCGGTTGGGATGCTGGGTATCATCGTCAAACTCCCTTATCCAATCTGGTGTATAAAAATCCGGCTCTTCGACGCGCAAAAGATAGTATTTGGCCTCTTCCATCCGGCTGAACATCCCGCGCCTGAGCGCCACCAGAAAGACGACAAGAGCGGCCCCCGAAAAGGCAAGAAACGACAGTAGCATCCAATCGGCCATGACGAACTCTCCGCCCTCGGGCGAAGCGCTGGCCAGTGCCGCGCCGGTTTGACCGAGAAGGGCGGTAAAAGCATAAAAGGCGACGGTGTATCGCGTGGATTTTTGATTACGGTCCATAAAAAATCATCCCCTTTGTATCCATGATCTGTGCCAGGGGCGGCAGGTCCTCACCCCGCTTTTTTGCGTCATCATAAGCGGTTTTGACGATCCGGCCGTATTCAGAGCGTATAACGCCGGCCAGCCGTTCCAGTGTGATCGCAAGCTTGCCACCCACATAGACCATATCGCTTTGCGCCATTCCCGGCGCGATCCAGCGCGCAGCCTGTTCAAACGGGTCATCCGTTTGCGGCAGATCGGAATACATCTCTTCTATCGGATTTTCCTGCATGTAACGCAGCTGGCTTTCCGGCGGGTTCCAGCGTTCGTACATGTCGACGGTGGGCAGCGTCTCTTCCAGACCGCCGTTTGGAATGGTGCGCAGAAACATCACCACGCTCCAGATCTCGTTGACCGACAGGCGGGTTCCGAAATTTTCCATCGCCGTGCCTGGTCCTGCCGTCAAAAGCCGGTGGTACATCATCCCGCTGGATGTTCCTGAATCGTCGGCCAGCGTGGGTTTGGTGAAATCAAAAGGCTTGACCCTGAGGCGCTCGGCTCCCGGGCCCTTGCCGTCCCCCTTGGCGCCATGGCACCCCGAACAACGCTGAAGATAGGTCGCCTTGCCGCGCATTAGGTTTCCCTCGTTAAGCTCCAGAGGGTTGTCGGTCAGCCAGTAGGAGCGCGAGAAGCTGTTCATATGCCAGACGCCCATCCAGCTCATCCCGCTGGGCGCCTTATCCATCGGCTTGCCCTGGGGCCGCAAAACGCCGCTTGCGCGCTCCTGCGCCACCAGATCGGCAACCGGCGCATCCGGCTCGTCAAGGGTCGCTTTGCCGGTATTCAGCCGCATCAGATAATTGCCGGTCCGCGTCGCGGCATAGCGCAGCGCCGCAAGCTTGCCACCCTGGCTTTGGGTAAAGCTGATCAGCAGGTCCAGATCATCCTGAGACAGAAAGTTGAAGCGCTGCATAATCGACATCGGCGTGGTGCTGCGCGGGTTCCAATAGTGCGACCGGTGCCAGCCATCGGGATGCATCCCGCCCTGGTTGGACATATCCGGCCCGGTGCGCACCGATCCTAAAGTATTGGGGCTTTGGCTGACCCCGCGATAGTCGCCGGGCTGCGATGCACGCGCATAAAGCGCCGAAGAACCGGCAAAGACATCCTGCGGCCGGCTAAAGCCGCTATGACAGTAGACGCATCCGTTCGAAAGATAGATCGCCCGTCCGTTCACCGCCGCATCCGATAGCGGCAGCCAGTTGTCGGAAATCGCCGGTTTATAGGTAGCCGTTGGCATGATGACGACCGAAAACACGACCGTAAAAAATGCCAGCAGCCCGCCGATCACCACCATCTGCGGCGTCATCAGCATGCGCCGCCTGCGGCTGGATTGCGGAATATCGTCGGGCAGCGGCGGGTGTTCGGGAATACGGTTTTCCTGATCGCTCATCATCACTCTCCCGGCTGCGGTGCAACGGCACGGCGAAACGCCATTTTGGTGCCGGCGCTGGTATCGGTGAAGATCGTCGCCAGAACGTTCCAGGCCAGTACAAAGGTTGAAAAGACCATCAATGCGCCAAATGTGGCGCGACCGATGAAATGCGGCCTGAGCATCGACAACACATTTACCTCAGGCGCGCTCTGGGCCCAGCTTTGCCCCTGAAGGAAACTGGCAATAGTCAGGACCCAGAAGAACCCGAAAAATCCCACCAGCAACAACCAATAGGTCCATTCCGATAATTTGCGGCTATAGATCGGACGGCGGACCAGTTGCGGAACCATATAGTCGATCAGCCCGATCCCCACGAAGGTAAAGGCACCCAAGAGCGCAAGATGCGCATGGGCGACAATGAAATTGGTGAAATGGATCATCTTGTTAAAGGCCGGCACGGCCATGAAGGATCCCTGAACATTGACCAGAAAATAAAAGATGAAGCCTGTCAGCATGAAACGCAGCGGCATGTTGATGAAAAACTTGTCCCAGTTTCCGCGCATCGTCAGCCAGATGTTTCCGACAAAGGCAAAGACCGGCACCAGAAGCATGATGCTGTTAACCGTGGCAAAGGTCTTGAGCCAACCCGGGATCGGTGCCTGCAACAGGTGATGATGCCCGACGCCGGTATAAAAGAAGGCGATCCCCCAGAACGACACCAGCGACAGCGTGTGACTGTAGAGCGGCGTGCGGGTGATCTTGGGCACGAAATAATACAAAAGCGCCACCATCATCGGCGTCAGCCACAGACCAAACAGATTGTGATTGCCCCACCAGTTCAGCATCCCGTCGGCCAACGGGTCCTCAAGCGCACCGGAAAGTTTCGCCCCCGGCACACCGTTGCCCAACAGCGTTCCGGGTCGCCACATGACATTAACGATGAAATAATCCGCGGCCAGCCAGATCGGGCTGGCCACAGCCCACCAGACCGTCACATAAAGCGGTTTGACCCGCCGGTTCAGCACCGTCATCAGAATAATGAAGATATTCGTCAAAAGCACCGCGATCACGGCCACATCGACGGGCCAGATCAACTCGGTATACTCCCGCCCCTGGGTATAGCCCATCGAAAGCCCGGCAAAACCGGTGATCAAAGCAAGGTTCCAGGCCCAGCCCATCCAGACCGCGACCCCTTCACCCCACATTGCGCGCAATCCCAGCAGCCGGGGCAGAACATAGAAGGCTCCGCCGAAATACATCATCGTAAGCCAGGCAAAAATCACGCCGTTGACGTGAATAGGGCGGATCCGGCTGAACAGCAGATAGGGGATCCCGCCGAAAAGATTGGGCGTGATCAGTTCGGTTGCAATGGTCAGACCGACAAGGGTTACAAACATCAGCCAGAAGAGCGAGCTGTAAAGCCACACGCGCGCAGCCCGGTCATCGTAATCGGCAATAGGCTCGATCAGCTGCGAGGCATTAAATTCCTGTTGATAATCGCTAGATCCCCGGCTTGTCCCCGTCATCTTCAAATCCCTGTTTGTGTTTAATAAATGATATTTTATTATAGATTTTTTCGCCCAGCCTACGCTCATTGACGTGGCCGGTCATCGCCTGCATCAGCAGGATCGAGGTCATCGAGAATGCCAGTTCAAGCCATGCCATTTTTCCACCCCAGTTTGATCAGGGCCAGGTTCACCGGCACTGTCAGCACCGTGCCGACCAGCAGGCCAAAGGCCGAAAAACCCCAGAAGGCCGCCATGTCGGGCGTCGGCGGCTCGCCCACCAGTTTGGGGGTGACATTCGCCATCACCAGCCCCATGCCGATCATCACTGTCATCATCGAGAAAAACTCGGCCCGGAAGGCTTTGAACAGCGCCTCGCCCAGCGAATTGCCATGCAGCAAAAACGCCCAGAGCTGAAAGATCAGCCAGCCAAAGGCAAAGCCGACGACATATTCAATCCAGAACTCGACCCAGAAGCTGACCCCGATCAGCCGCAGCGCCACCATCGCCGTCATGATGCCCAGGCCGTCGCCACCAACGCAATGGATCAGCGCGCCGGTGGTCTTGAAAAACAGGTTGTCGACATAGTCGTGGTGAACCTCCTCTTTGCGCGCCTCATTCATCGTGGCCACCCCGGGCGGACGGCAGGTCCAGAAATAGAAGGCCAGCCCCAGAACCGAGAAGAACACGATGATGATCGGCCAGGCCGCCTTTAGCGGCGCATTCACCTGCGTGTTGACCATCAGCATATCATAGACCGACCAGGCCGCGGCGAGGATGCCAAACCCATACCATGGAATGACAAACCACGGCTGAGCGAGGAAATAGAGAAAGTCGAAATTCATTGGCCGGGCCTTGAATTGGTATTTAATAAATTTTTAACCTGCTGGCCCAACGCCCGCGCTGGGCAGCGGTTCCGAAAATTCTCTGTCCACCCGGATCACAGGTCCGTGATGACCTGTCGCTGCACCGAACGCCCCTTTGGGGCTTGCTCAGCCAGCGCCGGCGCATTTGACATTGCCCGCCGCAGCGTTTCTCTAGGCGGGATGGAAACCGTGATGGCGAAAATCAGGCCGCGCGGGCGCCCGCTCTGGCGCCCATGGCTTTTGATACTGGCGGGCCTTGCGCTCTGCTGGGTGGTCTTCAGCCTGTCGTTTACGGCCTTCAAATCGGCCGAGTTGACCCGGGCCATGGCCCGCACCCGGCTTTATCAGGCGGTTTTGTCCGAGGCGCTGGACCGGTTCCAGCATCTGCCCTTCGTTCTGGCCGAAGATCCCGCCCTGCGCGCGGCAGTGGCGGGCCAGCCAGCCGGCGATCTGAACGCGCGGCTGGCCGAATACGCGCGCCGCGCCGGGGTTGATGCGCTTTATGTCATGGACCGCACCGGCCTGACGGTTGCAGCCTCGAACTATGACCAGCCCCTGACCTTTCTGGGCCAATCCTATGGGTTTCGTCCCTATTTCAAGGCCGCGATGGAGGGCCGTCAGGGCGAGTTCTTTGCCATCGGCGCCACCACGGCGCGCCCGGGCTATTTCATCGCCGCCGGGGTGCCGGGGCCCGGCGGGCGCGGCATTCAGGGGGTTGTCGCGCTCAAGATCGATCTGGGCGCACTGACCGGGGTCTGGGATACGCCGGGTGAAAAGGTTTTTGTCGCCAACGCAGATGGGGTGATCGTTCTGGCCTCGGACCCGGCGCTGCGCTACCGCACGCTTGCCCCGCTCAGCCCGGCACGGCGCGCGGCGGTCGATGTGGCGCGCCAGTTCGCCGGCGAACCGCTGGCGCCGCTTGACTGGCGGCCCGGCAGAAATTCCGAGGTGCGCCTGAATGGCATCCGCTTTCTTGAGGTGACAACTCCCCTGCCTCGTCTGGGGTGGAGCCTTTATTTCCTGACCGATATCGCCCCGATCCGGCAACGCGCCCTGCTGACCGCGCTGGCGATGGCGGCGCTTTTGGGCGGGGCCTATGCCGGCTATCTTCTGATCAGGGCGCGCCGGGTGCGCCAGGCGCTCAGGGTGTCTCAGGCCGACCGCGTGGCACTGCGCTCGATCAACCGGCGGCTGGAGCGCGAGATCGAAGAGCGGCGCCGCGCCGAACGGCGGCTGGCACGCACCCAGTCCGAGCTTGACCGCGCCAGCCGTCTGGCCGCGCTGGGCCGTCTGGCCGCTTCGGTCACCCATGAACTGGGTCAGCCGATTTCAGCGATGCGCACCTATCTGACCGCCGAAGAGATCGGCGCCGAGAGCGGCGACCGGATGCTGCTTGCGCGTCTGGGCGGGCTGATCGCGCGTATGGAAAACATCACCCGCCAGCTGCGGTTTTTCGCCACCGACGGCGGCACCCCCGCCAAACCGGTCGAGATGAAAAAGGTCATCGAAGGCGCGTTGGGCCTTGTGCGCCACGATCTGGATGCCGCCGGCATCACGCCGCAGATCACCACGCCTGAGGCGCCGGTGATCGTCACCGGCGACCGGCTGCGGCTTGAACAGGTTCTGGTCAACCTTCTGCGCAACGCCCAGCAGGCGCTGGCCGAAACCGGCGCGACGGAGCTGAAGATCACACTGGAGACAGAGGGCGATCAGGCGATCCTGTCGGTCAGGGACCGCGGCGCCGGGTTTGGCGCCCGGAGCATCGAAGAGCTGAGCGAGCCGTTTCACACCTCGCGCCCCTCGGGCGAAGGCATGGGCCTTGGCCTTGCGATCTCGGCCGCCATCATGGAAGATCACGGCGGCACCCTGCGCGCCAGCAGCCGCGCCGGCGGCGGCGCCCGTTTCGACATGATCCTGCCCCTGACCGAAGAGGCCCCGAAATGAGCTCACCCACCGCCTTTCGGGTCATGGTCGTCGATGACGACCGCGAGATGCGCCAGTCGCTTGAGCATCTCCTGACGCGCGCCGGCTGGGAGGTCGAGACCTGCGCCAACGGTCAGGCCGCCGAGGCCCGGCTGAGCGAACAGATCCCCGATGTCATCCTGAGCGATGTGCGCATGCCGCGCATGGGGGGAATGGATCTTTTGGAAAGCGTCCAGCGCCGCGGCGGCCCTCCGGTCGTTCTGATCTCGGCGCATGGCGATATTCCCTCGGCAGTGGCGGCGATGCAGAACGGCGCCTACAGCTATCTTGAAAAACCCTTTGACCCGCGGCGCCTGCTGACGGCCCTGCGCCACGGCGCCGAACAATCGCGCCTTGCGCGCGACGCAAGCCGGCTGCGCCAGCGTCTGTCACAGCTGGCCGGGCTCGACCGGGTGCTTCTGGGCGACAGCCCCGCCCTGACCCAGCTGCGCGATGAGGTTCTGGCCCTTGCCGACAGCACCGCGCCGGTTCTTCTGCTGGGCCCCACAGGCACCGGCAAAGAGCTGGTCGCCCATGCCATTCACGACCTTAGCCCCCGCGCGCAGGGCCCTTTCGTGGCCATCAACTGCGCCACACTTTCGCCCGATGGGTTCGAAGCAATGGCACTGGGCCCGCAGGGGTTTCTGGCGCGGGCCGATGGCGGCACGGTTTTTCTTGATGAGGTGGGCACCTGCCCGGCGCCGGTTCAGGCCAAACTGCTGCGCATTCTGGAAATGCGCGAAACCGGGCAGACCGGCGATGACGGCGGCCCGGCGCGCGATCTGCGCTTTCTCTCGGCCTCCAACGACGATCTCGACAGTGCCGTCGCGCAGGACCGGTTCCGCCAGGATCTTCTGTTCCGGCTCAACACATTGGTTCTGACCATGCCGAAACTGGCCGACCGCCGCGACGACATTCCGGTCCTTTTTGCCCATTTCATCGCCCATTACGCCGAGCTTTATGAAACACCCGCCCCCCAGACCACGACCGAGGATATCGCCGCGCTTCTGGCCCATGACTGGCCCGGCAATGTGCGCGAGCTGCGCCATGTCGCCGAACGCCGGCTGTTGCAGGCCCGCTCGGGGCGCGGCTCGGTCAGCGATGCTATTCGCGGCACCGATGCCGCCGCCGATATGCCCGCCACCCTGCGCGAGGCCGTAGCCAGTTTCGAGCGTCTGATGATCGCCCGGGCGCTGAAGGCACATGGCGGCCAGATGGACGATGTCGCCCAGGCCCTGGGCATCGGCCGGCGCACGCTGAACGAAAAGATCGTCAAGCTGGGCCTGTCCAAAGATCAGCTGCTCTGAGGCCCCGACCGGCGGCCTGCCCTGCGGAAATCCGCAGGCAATGCCCCCGCGCCCTTGCGGATTTATTCATTGGGTAATCGCGCCCGCCGCTCTATCCTGCGCCCGTCAGCAGGCCGGTTCAATGCGCCTGCACCGTCAGGGAGGACATGATGACACGTAGAATTTTGAATGCCGCCGCAGTCGCAGCGGTAACTCTGGGCTTTGCCGGTCAGGCGCTCGCCACCGAATGGAATGTCTCGCTCTGGGGCAAGCGGCGCGCCTTTACCGAGCATGTCGAAAAACTGGCCGAACTGGTTTCCAAGAAAACCAACGGTGAGTTCACTCTCAACATCAGCTACGGCGGCCTTTCGAAAAACCGCGAGAACCTCGACGGGATCTCGATCGGGGCCTTCGAGATGGCCCAGTTCTGCGCCGGATACCACCGCGACAAGAACCCCTCGATCACCGTTCTTGAACTGCCCTTCCTGGGCGTGTCGAACCTCAATGAGGAAATCAAGGTCTCGCAGGCGGTCTATAAGCACCCCGCGACCGTGGCCGATCTGGCGCGCTGGAACGCCACGCTTCTGATGCCCTCGCCCCTGCCTCAGTACAATATCGCAGGCGTCGGCAAACCGCCCCGGACATTGGCCGATTTCGACGGTCTGACCGTGCGCGCCGTCGGCGGCGTGGGCAATGCACTGGCGCTGCTGGGCGCGGTGCCCACCTCCGTCACCTCATCCGAAGCGCGTCAGGCGCTCGACAGCGGCGTGGTCAAATCGGTGGCTTTCGCGCCGCACGCCCATCTGTCCTTCGGCACGATCGAACCGGCCAAATGGTGGACCACCAACCTCAACCCCGGCACTGTCAACTGCCCCGTGGTGGTCAATACCGACGCGCTGAACGCCCTGACCGATAAAGAGCGCGAGGCGCTTCTGGGCTCGGTCGACGAGGCACTCGCCTATTACGTCGACAACTACAACTCCAAGACGATGACCGCATGGGAAAAGAAGCTTGCCGAAAAGGGAACCGAGCTGATCACCTATTCGGACAAAGAGCTTGCCGATTTCCGCAAGGCAGCCGCCGGCCCGGTCGCAGAGCAGTGGATCGCCGACAACACCGCCAAGGGCCTGCCCGCGCAGGAGCTTTACGATCTGGTGAAAACCACTCTGGCGCAATCGAAGTAACCGCCAAATCCGGGGCCGCCGCGACAAAAAGGCGGCGGCCCCACCCCGAATAACAAGGAGAGGTTTCATGGCCGGACATTCGTCCGTCCTGACGGATGGCTCAGGCTACAGCCATCTTGATCAGGCCATCTATCGGCTCGAACGGCTTTTTGCACTGGTATCGGGCATCGCCGTCTTCGCCCTGATGCTTCTGGCGGTGGTTTCGGTCGGGGGGCGCAATTTCTTCAACGCGCCGCTGCCCGGCTATGTCGACTGGATCGAACAGGCCATGCCACTGATCGCCGTGATGGGCGTTGCCTATACCCAGCGCGACGGCGGCCATATCCGCATGGACATATTGGTGGGCAAACTGCGCGGCCGCGCCCTCTGGGCGGCCGAGTTCCTGTCAGTCCTCTTCATGCTCATCCTGATGATCCTGCTGGTCTGGGGCAGCTGGGCGCATTTCCAGCGCAGCTTCGATTTCTCCGCCCCGCTGTGGTCGCGCGACAGCTCAATGGATATCTCCCTGCCGCTCTGGCCGGGAAAACTGATGATCCCGCTGGCCTTTGCGCTGCTCTGCCTGCGCCTTGCGCTCCAGCTCTGGGGCTATGGCCGCGCCTTCATCACCAATGATCCGCACCCGGTGGCGGTCCCGCTGGTGGAAGACGCCGCAGCCCAGGCCGCGCATGAAGCCGACACCGTGTCCGGCTTTGATGACAGCCCATGACCGGCGCCCCCGCCCCCTCTTCCTCTTGGTAAAAATATCCCCGCCGGAGGCGGCCCCAACCCGGCCTTCGCAACAGCGCTTGAAAGACTTGCACCATGGCACCCATTGATATCGGCCTTATCGTCACCGGCTTAATGCTGATCATGGTGCTGATCGGCACCCGCGTCGCCTTTGCCGCCGCAATCGCCGGTGTCACCGGCCTCGTCTGGATCTTCTGGGCCAAGAAAGGCTATGATCCGCAGGCCTTCTTCTGGGCGCTGACGATCGGTGTCAAAACCGCAGGTCAGGTGCCGCATTCCAAAGTCTCCTCGCAGGCGCTGTCGCTCATTCCCACCTTCATCCTGATCGGGTACCTCGCTTATTACGCAGGGCTGACCAAAGCGCTCTTTACCGCTGCCAAGCGCTGGGTCGGCCGGCTTCCGGGCGGGCTTGGGGTATCGACCATCTTTGCCACCGCGGGCTTTGCCGCGGTCTCGGGCGCTTCGGTTGCTACTTCGGCGGTCTTTGCCCGCATCGCGATCCCCGAAATGCTGGCCATCGGCTATGACCGCCGCTTTGCCGCCGGTGTCGTGGCGGCGGCTGGCACTCTGGCCTCGCTGATCCCGCCCTCGGCCATTCTGGTGATCTATGCGATCATCGTCGAACAGGACGTCGGCTCGCTCCTGCTGGCAGGGTTCATTCCCGGCGCCTTTTCGGCGGTGATCTATGCCGCGCTGGTGATCGGCATGGCGGTGGGCTGGAAAAAGCTTGGCCCCCCTGTCACAGGCTTTAGCTGGCGCGAGCGGTTTGAGGCCCTGCCCGGCGCCCTGCCCATCGTCTTTGTGGTGATGATCATCATCCTGTTCATCTACAACCCCTTTGGCGGCGATGCATGGGGCACGCCCACCGAGGGCGGCGCGCTGGGGGCCTTTGTGGTCTTTCTGATCGCGCTTTATCGCGGCATGCGCTGGCCCGAGCTTAAATCGGCGCTGCTGGAGACCGCCAAGCTGAGCGTGATGATCTTTACCATCATCTGGGGGGTTTTGATCTATGTGCGCTTTCTGGGCTTTGCCGATCTTCCCGGCGCCTTCGCCGACTGGATCAGCGGGCTGCATCAATCGCCGATGATCACCCTTTTGCTGATCCTTCTGGCCTATGCGGTGCTGGGCATGTTCATGGATGCCATCGGGATGCTTTTGCTGACCCTGCCGATCGTCTTTCCCGCGATCATCGCGCTGAACGGCGGCGAGGGCGTCTCGGTCGCCGACAGCGCCTTTGGCATGACCTCGACACAGGCCGCGATCTGGTTCGGGATCATCGTGGTAAAAATGGCCGAGCTTTGTCTGATCACCCCGCCCATCGGGCTGAACTGCTTTGTCGTGGCCGGCGTGCGCCCCGATATTTCGGTTCAGGATGTGTTTCGCGGCACCGCGCCCTTCTTTCTGGCCGATGCGGCCACCATCGCCGGTCTGGTGGCCTTCCCTCAGATCGTTCTTTTCCTGCCGGGGCTCTTGCTGGGCTGATGCCGGGCTAAGCCGGAAACGCCCGGCTTGGCGCCCGGCGCATTCTTCGGTTTGCCGCAGCGCCCGTTGCCGTTAATACTGGGCCGTAAAGGTGCGGCACAGCACAGCGGCGAGTGGCAGGGGTAGAATGGCAAAGACGTCCGGAAGCGGCGGAAGTTTCAACATCATGGTCGTCGGCCAGTCCGGGCGCATCGGATATGAGGCAGCGCTTTTCGCCGCCTCGCTGCGGCGCTATTCGCCCGGCTTCAAAGGCCGGCTGATCATTGCCGAGCCGCAGCCCGGCCCGCGCTGGTCTGCCGATCCGCGGATCGGCTCGCAACCGGTCTATGACCTGCTGGCCGAACTGGGCGCCGAGGTTGTGGGCTTTGAAAGCCGCCATTTCGGCGAAAGCTACCCCTATGGCAACAAGATCGAAGGCCTGACCACCCTGCCCGCGGGTGAGCCCTTTGTCTTTTTCGACAGTGACACGCTGATCACCGGCGATCTGACCGAGGTGCCTTTCGATTTTGCGCGCCCCAGCGCCTCGATGCGGCGCGAAGGCACATGGCCGCAGATCGAGCTTTACGGCCCCGGATATGGTGCAATCTGGAAATCGCTTTATGACAAATTCGGGCTGGAGTTTGAAAGCTCTCTCGATCTGTCGCAGCCCGACGAATACTGGCAGAGATACCTTTATTTCAATGCCGGCTGGTTTTTCGGCGGCTGCCCCGAAAAATTCGGTGAGCTATTTCTTAAATACGCCCTTGAGATATCCCAAAACCCGCCTGACGAACTGATCTGCCAGCAGCTTAACCCATGGCTGGATCAGGTGGCGCTGCCTTTGGTGATCCACGCCTTGGGCGGCGGGCGGCACACCATTCCCGAGGGCCTTCTTGATGGGCGCATCAGCTGTCACTATCGCCTCTTTCCGCTGCTTTATGCACGCGAAAGCGATGCGGTGATCATGGCGCTGTCGGATGTCGCCTCGCCCAATAAGATCAAGAAGGTTCTGAAGGAATACGAGCCGATCAAGAAGATGGTCTATCAAAACAAGGGCGGGCGGGTGCGGGCCCTGTTCGACCGAAGCAATCTGCCCCGGCGCGAACAGGCGATCCGCAACCGGATCAAGCGCGAAAAGCTGTGGCTGCGGTAGCGTTCGATTGCCCGCCACCTGATTGCGAAAAACCGAACCAACACAGTTCTCATTATCCGGCAAATACCCTAGGCTGCGTTTCGATCTGATCACTACGCGCAAATATTGCCGCCCTGAAGGAGACTATGGAGACTATGATGTCGCAAGCCCCGACCTATGGATTTGATACGCTGCAGGTACATGCAGGCGCCCGGCCCGACCCTGCGACCGGTGCCCGCCAGACGCCGATCTATCAGACCACGGCCTATGTTTTCCGCGACGCCGAACATGCAGCGGCGCTGTTTAACCTGCAGGAGGTCGGCTATATCTATTCGCGCCTGACCAACCCCACCAACGCGGTGTTGCAGGAGCGTGTGGCGACATTGGAAGGCGGGGTTGGCGCGGTGGCCTGCTCGTCCGGTCACGCGGCCCAGATCATGGCGCTTTTCCCGCTGATGTCGCCGGGCAAAAACGTCGTCGTCTCAACCCGGCTTTACGGCGGCACGGTCACGCAGTTCAGCCAGACGATCAAACGCTTTGGCTGGTCGGCGCGCTTTGTCGATTTTGACGACACCGATGCGGTCAAGGCCGCAATCGACGATGACACCCGCGCGGTGTTTTGCGAATCCATTGCCAATCCCGGCGGCTATATCACCGATCTGGACGTCATCTCGGCCATTGCCGATGCGGCAGGTATTCCGCTGATCGTCGATAACACCTCGGCCACGCCCTACCTCTGCCGCCCCATCGAACATGGCGCGACGCTGGTGGTGCATTCGACCACCAAATACATGACCGGCAACGGAACCGTCACCGGCGGCGTTGTGGTCGACAGCGGCAAGTTCGACTGGTCCGCCTCCGACAAGTTCCCGTCTCTTTCAGCGCCCGAGCCGGCCTATCACGGCCTGAAGTTTCATGAAACTTTCGGCCCGCTGGCCTATACGTTCCACGGCATAGCCATCGGGCTGCGCGATCTGGGGATGACGATGAACCCGCAGGCCGCGCATTACACGCTGATGGGGATCGAAACCCTGTCGCTGCGGATGGAGCGGCACGTCCAGAACGCCGAAAAGATCGCCAAATGGCTTGAGGCCGACGAGCGGGTCGATTTCGTGACCTACGCGGGGCTGGAATCCTCGCCCTGTTTCAAGCGGGTGAAAAAGATCTGCCCGCGCGGGGCCGGGGCGCTGTTCACCTTTGCGGTGCGCGGCGGCTATGACGCTTGTGTCAAACTGGTCGATAGCCTTGAGATTTTCAGCCATGTGGCGAACCTTGGCGATACAAGGTCGCTGATCATTCACCCGGCCTCGACCACGCATCGGCAACTTACCGCCGAACAACAAGAGGCCGCAGGCGCCGCGCCCAATACCGTGCGCCTGTCAATCGGGATCGAGGATGCCGATGACCTGATCGCCGATCTCGATCAGGCGCTTAGCAAGGCGACCTCCTGATCAAAGCCCGGCGCGGGCGGCACCTGCCGCCGCGCGCCAGGCCGCTGGCCGTCTATTCGGCCTGACCGATGGCAAAGACCACCGTGACCGAGGCTTCCAGCGTCACCTCACCCGGGGCCAGCGGCACCGCCTCGGCGGCGGCCATGCTGCGCATCTGCGGCATCGGCGGCGGCGTGACCCCGGCCTCGCTGATCGACAGGATCGGGCCCAGTTTGACCCCGGCTGCCGCGGCATAAAGCCGGGCCCGCGCCAGCGCGTCGGCAACGGCGGCGCGGCGTGCCTTGTCGGTCTGCGGGCCAGGGTCCTGAAGCCCGAAACTGAGCCCGTTGAACTGATTTGCGCCAAGCTCCACTGCGGTATCGAGCATCTTGCCAAGATCGGCCAGCTGCCGCACCCGCACCCGGACCGAGTTGGTGGCCAGATAGCCGGTGATCGCCCGCTCCTGCCCCGGCTCGCCCCGCTGATCCCATCTGGGCGACAGCGAAAGCGCGCCGGTTTGCAGATCACGCGCCGCGATGCCCGCCGCCTTAAGGCGCTCCAACACCCGCGCGGTGGCACTATTGGTTTGGGCCAGCGCCTGTTTGGCCGAGGCCGCCTGAGAGCTGACCCCGACAGAAATCATTGCCATATCCGGCTGGGCATCGGCCCTGCCCTGCCCGGTGACGGTGATCTGGCCCGGCGCATTTTCAGCCCAAAGAGTGCTGGGAAAAAGGCAAAGGATGAAAAGAAAAATACGCATCGAAACCTCCGGATTTGCCGGGCCGATAAGACATCGAAAACCGCCGCTTTGCAAATCGCTGCCGGAATGGGGGGCAAAGGCCGGTGGCTTCTTTTCACGCACCCGCTGGTGATATAGAGTCATGCCAACGCGCCCGGACAACCGCCGCATCCAAACAGAAATTGCCAAGGCATGAAGCCCAGTTTCGCTCTCAAATTTTCCCATACGGGGATCGAATTGCTCCACCGGGTTTCCGGCGGATGGCAGCGCGTGGCCGATATCTCATTCGACGACCCCGAGCTTGACGAAAAGCTGAAGGTGGCGCGCAAGACCGCCAATCTGCTTGAGGCGGGGCGACTGGCCTGCAAACTGGTCATTCCGAACTCGCAGATCCTTTATACGACCGTCACCGCCCCCGGCCCGGGCAAGGCTGAACGTTTCGAGCAGATCCGCAGCGCACTGGACGGGCTGACGCCCTATGCCGCCGATGAGCTGACCTTCGACTGGGAGGCCTCGGGCGATCGCTGCGCGGTGGCCGCTGTGGCCTCGGAGACCCTGTCGGAGGCCGAGGAATTTGCCACCCGCCACAAGTTCAACCCGGTCTCTTTCGTCGCCATTCCCGAGGCTGGCAATTTCAGGGGAGAGCCGTTTTTCGGACTGGCAGCGGCGGCTGACGCCGTGCTGGACGGCGCCGAGGTGGTCGACCGCGACAGCCAGAGCATCGTCATTCTGGGCGACGCCAAAGCGCAGGCAGCCGGCCCCGACAAGACGCCAGGCGCCTCGCCCGACCAAGGCACCCGCCGGAAGGCCGCGCCGCGCCGCGAGCCGACCTTTCAAAGCCGCCGCGACGAGGCCGGCCTTGCGGCCGAGGACGCCGCCATCAAAGAGGTCATGGCAACCCCGGCGCGTATTTCCTTCGTGCCCGTAGGCCCGCCGCTGGCCGGCGCAAAACAAACCCCGCCGCCCGCGCCTTCGGCCCATGCCCCAAACGCGGGCAAAGAGACCAAAGCCGCCCCGCCGGTCGGGCCGCAGGATGTTCTGGTTCTGGCGTCCGAAAATGGCAGCGCAGCGGCGAAAGCGCCGGCCAAGAGCGCTGAAACGGGCGCTGAAAAGAGTGCCGATAAGGCGCCGGATAAGGCAAAGGCACCGGAAAAAGCGCCCAAACCTGCGCCCGTGGCACGAAAAGCCCCGCAGAAGGCGCCGCAGGAAACCCCGCCTCTGGGCGCGGCAATCGCGCCGGCGACCCCGGCAGGCAACGCCGCGGCCTCGACCCTCAGCCGGCCAGCGGATGAGGCCGAGGCACTGACCATCTTTGGCGCCCGCAACCGCCCCTCCGCCCCGCGCGCACGGCTGCGTACATGGGGGGTGCTTGTGGTGGCGGCCCTTCTGGCCATTCTTGTCGCGATTGCGATCTGGGCCACGCTGATGTCGCCGCGCGGGCTGGCGACATTGTTTGAAGGGCCGCCCCCGGCCGTCGCGATGGACCCTGAAGAGGCCGCCGATCAGGCCAATAACGATCTTGCCCTGCTTGGCCCGCCGCCCCCCGATCCGCAAGGCGCGCCTGCTGTAGAGGTAGTGTCGCCCGCGCCTGATCAGCCCATCAATGTACCGCCGCAGGATCCCGCAAGCCTGGACCGGGCCAGCCCCGCGCCCGGGGTTCTGGTCGACGGCGAAACCGCGCGGGCCTTTTACGCAAAAACCGGGATCTGGCAATTGCCCCCCGCCGCCAGCCCGCGCCCCGAGGAAGACGGGCTGGACAACCTCTATATCGCCTCGATCGAGCCGCTTTTGTCCTCGCAGGATGCGGTGGCCCTGCCCGAGGTCGAAGGGCCGCATGATGCGCCCCCGCTGGCGATGCCCTCGCCCGCGCCCTTTGGAACGCGCTTTGTTCTGGACGCCAAGGGCCGGGTCGTTCCCACGCCCGAGGGGACGATGTCGCCCGATGGCGTGATGATCTATGCCGGCCGCCCCCCGACCCCGCCGCGCAACCGGCCCGGCACCGCGCCGCCGCCTCAGGCCCTGCCCGAGGCGCCGAAAATCGCCGCGACCCCGCCGCGTGCCCGCCCCGGCAACCTGATCGAAAAGGCCGAGCGCAGCCAGTTCGCCGGACGCAGCCGCAAGGAAATGGCGGCGCTACGCCCCTCGCCGCGCCCAAACTCGCCGCAAAACGACGCGGCGGTCGATCAGGCCCCGACCAAACAGGCGGTCAGCCGTTCGCGCACCCCGGCAAAACGGCCGTCGAATATGGTGGTTCTGGTGGCGCTGGCGCGCGCCAATGATGCCGGCGCAAAAAAATCGGTCGAACAGCAGGCCAAAGAGGCCGCGCCGCGCGTTGCAATGACCACCCCGCCGGCCGCGACGGTGGCCCCGTCGGTTCCTACCCGCGCCTCGGTCGCGCGCCGCGCAACCCAGGCCGATGCCATTCACCTCAGAAAGGTCAATCTGATCGGTGTCTACGGCACCCCCAACCAGCGCCGGGCGCTGGTGCGGCTGTCCAGCGGGCGCTATATCAAAGTGTCGGTGGGTGACAAGGTGGATGGCGGCAAGGTCACCACCATCGGCGAGACCGAGCTTCGCTATGTCAAACGGGGCCGCAATATCGTTCTGAAAATGCCCTCGGGCTGAACCGCCCCGACGCGCACCCGGATCACGAGGCCGCGCCCAGAACGCCGCGTTCGATCTGATCCTGCTCGATCGATTCAAAGAGCGCTTTGAAATTACCCTCGCCAAATCCATCATCGCCCTTGCGCTGAATGAACTCGAAAAAGATCGGGCCGATCAGGGTTTTGGAAAATATCTGCAAAAGGATCCGGGTTTGCCCGCCATCGACGACGCCTTCGCCGTCGATCAGGATGCCATGTTTCATCATCCGCTCCAGCGGCTCCTGATGGCCGGTAACGCGATCATGGCTCTTCTCGTAATAGGCCTTGGGCGGCTTGGGCATGAACTTGATCCCGCGCCCGGCAATCGCATCGGTTGCCGCATAGATATCGCGCGCGCCCACCGCAATATGCTGAATCCCCTCGCCATTGTAGCGTTTGAGGTATTCCACGATCTGCCCCTTCTCGCCCCGGTCCTCATTGATCGGAATGCGGATCCGGCCGCAGGGTGAGGTCAGCGCGCGGCTGAGAAGGCCGGTATATTTCCCTTCGATGTCGAAAAAGCGGATCTCGCGGAAATTAAAGATATCGCCATAGAACCTGAACCAGCTGTCCATATTCCCCTTGTGAACATTATGGGTCAGGTGATCGAGATAATAAAAGCCCACGCCTTCGGGATGGGCCCGGCTGATCCAGTTGAATTCCTCGTTATAGGCGCTGGTCTCGTAATATTTGTCGACCAGATAGATGAGCGAGCCGCCGATGCCGATGATCGCCGGAACATCCATCAACTTGCCCGGCCCGGTATATTCGCGCGCGCCCCGCGACAGGGCATGGCGCAGGGCATGGGCGGCATCGACAACACGCCAGCCCATCGAAGCGGCGCAGGGGCCGTGGCGGGTGACAAATTCGCGCGCGTGGCCGCCCGGCTCGTTATTGATGACATAGGTGATATCGCCCTGCTGCCAAAGCTCGATCGCTTTGCTCTTGTGGCTGGCGGTATGGACATAGCCCATCCTGGCAAAAAGATCGCGCAGCACCTCAGGATCGGGATGGGCAAATTCGACGAATTCGAACCCGTCGGTACCGGCGGGGTTGTCGGGGGAAATCGTCGCGCGGGGGGCGCTATGCGGAAAGGGGCCCATGTCTTGTCTCCTGAATGATTCTGCTCGCGACAGGGAGGATACCGCATGCCTTGCGCGTTGTTTGCGCGAAGGAATGATGATACCTTTTGATGCGCGCGAATTAATTGCGCCATTATTGAATTTTGCGCGAGGATTGCGCACAGGATGGATGACACGGACCGCCGCCTGCTCAAGGCCATCCAGGACAATGCACATCTGACTGTGCAGGACCTGGGCGAGATGCTGAACCTGTCGCCCAGCCAGGCCGGGCGCAGGCGGCAACGGCTGAAAACCGCGGGCATCGTGCCGGGTGCGCGCGCGGTGGTTTCGCCCGAAGGCGTGGGCCTGCATGTCCAGGCGTTCGTGCAGGTGCAACTCAGCACCC
>JASBSV010000041.1 GCA_030148745.1 Paracoccaceae bacterium | reverse complement strand
TCACCTATTGCAGGGCGCGGGCCAATGGAAGGGGGACAGGTGGCCTTTTGGCCCTCAAGGGGCCATTGCGCGGGCGCAAACCGGCGTATCAGGGCCCGCACCCTGCGCCGCAGGGGCGCGATTGGCCGCGCAACAAAGCATTTCCCGCCGCAGGGCGCCGGGGCTATGTTAGCCGCGTATCAACCTTGGGAGAGCCTGCCCATGAGCCGCTCTGGCAATGCGTTCACCACCGCCACCACCGCCCCGCTGCCGCTGCTGGTGGCCGCGGCGGTATGGGGCGGCGGATATGTCTGGCTGGCGCTTGGCTATCTGACGCTTTTTACCTTTGTGATGGATCAGCTGGGCCATCTGGTTGCCGACCCGCAAAGCCCCAAAAGCGAATTTCCCGCCGCTGACCAGCTTTCGGCGGCTCTGGCACTGGCCCATTTCGGCCTGCTTGGGCTTGCGGTCTATGCACTTTCAAGCGACGCATTCGATCCGGCCCATCGCGCGGGGCTTTTTCTGGCCTTCGGGCTTTTTTTCGGGCAGGTGTCGAACTCGAACGCGCATGAGTTGATTCATCGCTCAAAGAAACACCTCTATCTGCTTGGAAAATTGATGTTTATCTCGCTTCTCTTTGGCCATCACACCTCGGCCCATCCGCGCATTCACCACCGTTTTGTCGCCACCGACAAGGACCCCAACAGCGCGCGCCGGGGCGAAAGTTTCTATCATTTCGCGCCGCGCGCATGGGCCGGCTCGTTCCGCGCCGGCCTGCGCGAGGAAACCAAAGTGATGGCTGCGACAGGCCGCCCGCTCCTGCGCCATCCTTATGTCGATTACATCGGCGGCGCGGCGCTGTTTCTGCTGGCGGCCTATCTGATCGGCGGACCGGGCGGCGTTCTGGCGCTGATCCTCTTGGCCGGCTATGCCCAGATGCAGCTTTTGCTGTCCGATTACGTCCAGCATTACGGCCTGACCCGCCAGCGCGATGCGCGCGGCCGGGTCGAGCCGGTCTCGCCCCGGCATTCGTGGAACGCCCCGCATTGGTTTACCAGCCTGATGATGCTGAATTCGCCGCGCCATTCCGACCATCACGCCCACCCCGGCAAACGCTATCCCGAACTTGACCTGCCCGCCCAAAGCGAGGCGCCGATGCTGCCCTATGGCCTGCCCGCCATGGCGACGCTGGCGCTTTTTCCCCGGCTCTGGCGGCGGGTGATGGACAAGCGGCTGAGCCGTTGGAGCAACCCGGAAGAGGCAACCGCCACAGCGGGCCAATAGCTGGCGCTGGCTTTGCGGGCGCTCTTTTGGCACTCTGGGGGCATGAAACCTCTCTGGACCCTGATCTGCCTGCTGCTGGCGGGCCCGGCCACTGCCCAGCAATCGCTCAGCCCGGCCGAGTTCGAGGCCTATGTCACCGGCAAAACCCTCTATTACGGCCAATATGGCCTGCCCTATGGGGTAGAGGAGTATTTCGGCAACCGGCGCGTGCGCTGGTCGTTTCTGGACGGTGAATGCAAGGACGGGCGCTGGTATGCGCAGCGCGATCTGATCTGTTTTGTCTATGACGATTCGCCCCAGCCGCAATGCTGGCGCTTTTTTATGTCCGGCAATGCCCTGACCGCCCGGTTTGAAGAACCCGGCGAGCCATTGACCCTTTACGAGGTCAGCGAGGCGCGCGAGCCGATGATCTGTCTGGGCCCCAAGATCGGCGTCTGACCAGCGCCAAGCACAGCACGCTCAGAAAAGGGAGCCTTGATCGTCACCCTTTGGTGGCGCCTTCGCCGCCGGGCGGGCGGCGGGTTTGGCGCGCGCGCCCTGCCCCGCCGGCAATCGGCCGTCCTGAAACTGAATCTCCAGTGCATCGGCTTTGGCGGCGGCGGCTTTGGTGGTCACCACCCGGCCATCGCCCCAGACAACCGCATAGCCGCGCTTGAGCGTCTCTTCATAGCCCAGCGACTGGCGCAGCCGCTCAAGTGCGTCAAGCTGGTTGCGCCAATATCGCAACTGCCCGCCCGCGATATCGCTCAGGCGCAGCGCAAGGGCCGAAAACTGCTCGCCCTTCTGACGTGCAGGGCGGCTCAGAAGCGCGGGGCGCAGACCCGCCGCGCGCAGATCCAGCGCCCTGCGATGCTCGCGCAGCGCCCGCAGCAGCCCCGGCCGCAGCCGCGCGCCCGTCGCGGCGGCGCCGCGCCTTTGCTCCTCAAGCATCCGGCGCAGAAGACCGGGCCGGAGCGAGCCTGACACCTCGCCCAGCTGCACCCGCCGCGCCGACACCACCGACCGCAGCGCCGAAGGAAGCCTCTCACCCCAGAGATCGAGTTTCTGCGCCGCCGTCATCACCAGCGTTTCAGGACGCGGAAGCGCGCGGCCCAGATCGCGCAGACGCTGCCGGCGATACTCGACCGCCTGCCCGGCGGCGCGGCGCAGACGCCCATCCATCTCGTCAAGGCGCGACAAAAGCTCCATGCGCACCGGCACCGCCAGTTCGGCCGCAGCGGTGGGCGTGGGCGCGCGCCGGTCGGAAACAAAATCGATCAGCGTTGTGTCAGTCTCATGCCCCACCGCCGAGATCAGCGGGATCTGCGAGGCGGCGGCGGCGCGCGCCACGATCTCTTCGTTAAAGCCCCAGAGATCCTCGATCGATCCGCCGCCGCGCGCCACGATCAGAAGATCGGGCCGCGGGATCGGCCCGCCCGGCGCCAGACGGTTGAACCCTTCGATGGCGGCGGCCACCTGCGGCGCACAGGCCTTGCCCTGCACCGCCACCGGCCAGATCAAAACCCGGCGCGGGAACCTGTCGCGCAGACGGTGCAGAATATCGCGGATCACCGCGCCCTGCGGCGATGTCACAACGCCAATCACCTCGGGCAGATAGGGCAGTTCTTTCTTGCGCGCAGGATCAAACAGCCCCTCGGCCTTCAGCGCCGCCTTGCGCTTTTCCAGCATCGCCATCAGAGCGCCCACACCGGCGGGGCGGATATCATCGATCACGATCTGATATTTCGACTGGCCGGGAAAGGTGGTCAGACGGCCGGTGGCCACAACCTCCATCCCCTCTTCGGGCTTGACGCTCATCCGGGCGGCCTGACCTTTCCAGATCACGCCTGACAGCACCGCCTTGTCATCCTTGAGGTCAAGATAGACATGGCCCGAGCGATAGGTCATCACCCGGCCCAGCTCTCCCCTGATGCGCACCCGCGCGAATTCGCCCTCGATCAGGCGCTTGACCGCGCCCGAAATCTCGCTGACCGTGAATTCCGGCGCGTTCTGCCCGGGCGTGGGATCGTCAATCAGATCGGACATGTTTTTTTTCCGTGCCTCGTGAGCCTTGTGAAGCCTGCCGCGCAACCTTAGAACGCGGGCAGACAAAGGGAAAGGCAAGGCGATGAACATCCTGATCTTGGGCAGCGGCGGACGCGAACACGCGCTGGCCTGGGCGGTCATGCAGAACCCCAAATGCGACCGGCTGTTCGTGGCGCCGGGCAATGCCGGGATCGCCGGGATCGCCGAATGTGCCGATCTCGATATCAACGATGGCGCGGCGGTGACCGGATTTGCCACCGACAATGCCGTGGATTTCGTCATCATCGGCCCCGAGGCGCCGCTGGCCGCCGGCGTGGCCGACAATTTGCGCGCCGCCGGCATCCTGACTTTCGGACCTTCGGCAGCGGCGGCGCGGCTTGAGGCGTCAAAGGCCTTTACCAAGGAAATCTGCGATGCCGCCGGCGCGCCCACCGCCGCCTATGGCCATTTCACCGATGCGCAAGCCGCCCGCGCCTATCTGCGCGAAAAAGGCGCTCCGATCGTGGTCAAGGCCGACGGTCTGGCCGCCGGCAAAGGGGTGATCGTGGCCATGACCGAGGACGAGGCGCTGGCCGCGGTGGACGATATGTTCGGCGGCGGCTTTGGCGAGGCCGGCGCCGAGGTGGTGATCGAGGAGTTCATGGAGGGCGAGGAGGCCTCGTTCTTTGTGCTCTCGGACGGGCAGAACGTTCTGCCCATCGGCACCGCGCAGGACCACAAGCGCGCCTTTGACGGCGACGAGGGGCCAAATACCGGCGGCATGGGCGCCTATTCGCCGGCGCCGGTTCTGACGGATGCGATTGCCGAGGCGGCGCTGTCGCAGATCGTCGCCCCGACCATTGCCGAGATGGCGCGCCGGGGCACGCCATATCAGGGTGTGCTTTATGTCGGGCTGATGATCAGGGACGGCCAGCCACGGCTGGTGGAATATAACGTGCGCTTTGGCGATCCTGAATGTCAGGTGCTGATGATGCGCCTTGGCGCGCAGGCGCTGGATCTGATGCTTGCCGCCGCCGAGGGGCGGCTGGAGGGCGCGCGGGCCGAATGGGCCGACGATCATGCGATGACCGTGGTCATGGCCGCGCGCGGCTATCCCGGCGCCTATCAGAAAGGCAACGAGATTGGCGGGCTGGAAGACCTGCCGGAAACCAGCCGCGAAATGGTGTTTCATGCCGGAACCACGATGGAAGAGGGGCGGCTTGTGGCCAATGGCGGGCGGGTTTTGAACGTCACGGCGCGCGGTGCCAGCCTGGCCGAGGCGCGCGCGCGCGCCTATGACATGATCGACCAGATCGATTGGCCCGAGGGGTTCTGCCGCAGCGATATCGGCTGGCGGGCGCTGCGATAGCTGGCCGGAGGGATAGCCGCGTGGCGGCGCCGGCCGGGGGCTGCCTGCCCCCGGACCCCCGGGGATATTTTTGCCAAATGGAAGACAGCGGGGTTTTAGTGCCCTCTCAGCCGGGGCATTTCAGGGCCGCGCGGAGCGACGTCAGCCCGTTGAAGGGGCCGATGGTTCTGGAGCTCAGGCGGTCACCGGTGAAGCGGGTTTCCACCACCTGACGCCAGTTTGCATCGGCGGTGATGATCCGGGGGCCGGCGCCGCAGTCGCGAATGCCGCCCGAGATGAAATCCTGTCCGATCTTGTGATTTGTCAGGCCCGGCGCCTCGGCCACGGGGGTCAGCTTTTGCTTGTCATAGCGCCAGACGCTCAGGATTTTGGCAAGATGCGGGCGGTCGATATAGGCGATCTCGACCTTGCCGTCGCCATCGAGATCGGCCGCGCCAAGCGGCGCGAGCCAACGAAAGCGGTTGCCGATATTTGGGGTGGCGGTGATCTTGCCCTGAGGGCCATAAATGGCAAGCTGGGCGCCGAGATTGACGTCGGTTTCGATGACGATCAGCTCGGGCCGGCCATCGCCGTCGAGATCGCCGAGCCGCGGTTTGAGATCTTCGTAGACGCGGCTTTTCGGCAGGATGAATTTGCGTTTGCGCCCGTCTGTCAAAGTGATTTCGAGGCTGCCCCATTCGGCATTATCGCCCAGAACCGCATGGCCATAGCGCGCAGTTGGATCAGTGAAGCGGGCCGAGGCGATCTGCTCGGACGCCCCTGCCGTGGCAGTCTCGGCGAGCGCCCCTGCGGTAGTGATCACTGCGAACGCCCCTGCCGTGGCGATGCCTGCAAACGCCCCTGCCGTGGCGATCAGCCAGCCTGGCACAGAAGCGATGCGCGGTTTCATATCTGTCTTTCGGGCATACGCACCACCAGCCCGTCCAATTCGTCCGAGACCTTGATCTGGCAGGTCAGGCGCGACTGGCCGGGTTTGGGCTCATAGGCGAAATCGAGCATATCCTCTTCCATCGGATCGATGTCGGGCAATTTATCGGCCCAGGCCGGATCGACATAGACATGGCAGGTCGAACAGGCACAGGCGCCGCCGCAATCGGCCTCGATCCCGGGGATGTTGTTGTCGCGGGCGCCTTCCATCACGGTCAGGCCATTGGCGACCTCGACCACATGTTCTTTGCCGCCATGTTCGATGTAGGTGATTTTTGCCATCTTCAGTCCTTTGGAGCGCAGCTTGGTGTTTTGTGCCAGATAATCCAAGCACAATGATTTTGCCACCCCGCTTTCTTCACCTTGCAGTGTCATCGCCCGCCTGCCGTTTTCTCAGCCAGCAAGTGGCGCTTTTTTGCGCCGAAATCAGCCGCCCGGCGCGCGACGGCGGTTTTTCTTTCGCCGGGGCCGGAAAAAGGGTAGTTTGCGTAAAGCCCGGTGCAAAACCGGGGGCAAAACACATGAGCAGATGACCCGTTTTCAAACCCTTGCCGGTCTGTCCGGTATCCTTCTGGCATCCTGCGCCGGCCTGACGCCGCCCGATGTCGCCAAGCTGAGCAAGCCGGGGCTGCAGGTCGATGCCCGAACAGCGCCGCCCAACGCCGCGCCCGGCACCTGCTGGGGCCGCGATGTAACGCCGGCCACGATCGAAACCACGACCGAGCAGATCCTGACACGCCCCGCCCGGGTTGCAGCGGACGGGACGGTGATCGCGCCGGCAAGCTATCGCACCGAGACCCGGCAGAAGATTTTGCGCGACCGTCAGGAGATCTGGTTTCAGACCCCCTGCCCCGACATGATAGATGCCGAGTTCGTGGCAACGCTGCAGCGGGCGCTGAAGGCGCGCGGGCTGTTGCGCGGGCCGGTCACCGGCACGATGGATGCCCGCACCCGGCAGGCAGTGCGGCTGTTTCAGAAACCGCAGGGTCTGGACAGTTCGGTCCTGTCGCTTGAGGCGGCGCGCAAACTGGGCCTTGTCGCGGTCGAGCGGCCCGCCGCCGGCTGATCCGGCTGGCGCGGCAGATCCGGCTGGCGCGGCAGATCCGGCTGGCGCGGCAGATCCGGCTGGCGCGGCAGATCCAAAGGAAAAGGGCACCCGGATGGGTGCCCTTTGCGGTTTTTGGTTATTTGCGCGCTATTTCAGCGACAGGGCGACAAATCGCGGCTCGCCATCGCGGCGCACCAGAAGCAAAAGCGATTTGCGCCCGCCGTCGCGCGCATCGGCGACCTGCGCTTCGAAATCGGCAATGGTTTCCAGTTTCTGCTGGCCGGCTTCGGTGATCACATCGCCGGCGCGCAGGCCCTTGTCATAGGTCTCGGATGTTTCGTCCACTGCCTTGACGACAAGGCCGGAGGCGCCGCTGGGCAGGCCAAGCTGAGCGCGCAGATCGTCGCTCATCGCCATCACCGTCATGCCCAGAACCTGCGCCTGCGCGGGTTCGGTGTTCTGGACCGGCGTTGCGGCGGCTTCGGCCGTCTCGCGCCGTCCCAGCGTCACCTTCAGGGTCTGGGTCTTGCCGTCGCGGAAGACTACGATACGAACAGCTTTGCCGACCTCGGTATTGCCGACCTGCCGCACCAGCTCGCGGGTGTCGGACACATCGGTGCCGTCGAAGGAAACGATGACATCGCCCGATTTGATCCCGGCATCCTTGGCCGGTCCGTCGGGAACATCGGTGACCAGCGCGCCTTTGGTGTTATCCAGGCCGATCGCCTCGGCGACATCGCCGGTGACGTCCTGAATGCGCACCCCAAGCCAGCCGCGCCGCGTTTCGCCAAACTCGCGCAGCTGCTTGACGACTTTCGACACCACGGCCGAGCTCATCGCAAAACCGATCCCGATCGAGCCGCCGTTGGGCGACAGGATGGCGGTATTCACGCCGATCACCTCGCCCGACATGTTGAACAAGGGCCCTCCCGAGTTGCCCCGGTTGATTGCCGCGTCGGTCTGGATGAAGTCGTCATAGGTGCCCTGAAGCGCCCGCCCACGGGCCGAGACGATACCGGCCGAAACCGAGAACCCCTGACCCAGCGGGTTACCCATCGCCAGAACCCAGTCGCCGACGCGCATCAGATCGCTGTCCCCGAAGGAGACAAAGGCCAAAGGTTCGCTTGCATCGACCTTCAACAGGGCCAGATCGGTCTTTTTATCGGTCCCGACCACTTTGGCAGGCAGCCGTTTGCCCGAAAAGAACTCGATCTCGATCTCATCGGCGCCGTCGATGACATGGTTGTTGGTGACGACATATCCGTCCTCGGAAATCACAAAGCCCGAACCCAAGGCGGCCGAGCGTCGCGGCTGCCCCTCGCGCTGGCGGTTCTGGAAGTCGCGGAAGAAATCTTCGAAGGGTGAGCCTTTGGGAACGATCGGCCCGTCGCCGCCGCGCGCCACCACCGTCGTGGATGTCGTGATATTGACAACCGCAGGGCTGATCTTTTCGGCAAGATCGGCAAAGCCTTCGGGGCCCCCGCGCGCCTGTACGGCGATGGCCTGAGCCAGAACAAACATGATACCCAGCATGAAAAGCCAGAACATCCGCGTTTTCTGAGCCGCATGCATGGGAAGAGCTATAACCCGATGTGACACTGGACACTCCTTCTAAGTCGAATGAAACAGGCCGAAATCGCTTCGGCCCTTTGGTGGAATACTCCGGACCCGGCCCAAAAGTTGCAACCCAAAGCGACTCAGGACGGGGTGAAATTCACGTGATGTCCGAAAATCTAGGACATTGCGCCTCACAGACCCAGAGTTTTTCCCGCATAGACCAGCGCAACGCCCAGCGCCACCGCGCCCAGCCCGATCATCCGCCGGGTTTCGACCGGGATCGCGCGCAGCGCCGCCAGCAGGTCTTCGATGCGTGCCGGGGCCAGTGCAAGCACCAGCCCCTCAAGCACCAATACCAGACCTATGCCCAGAAAGACCCAGCTCACTTTGGCGCGGGTTTATCGGACTTCAGGTAATTGAAGAACTCGCTGTCGGGCGCCAGAACCATGGTTGAATTGCCCGCCTTCAGCGCTTGCTCATAGGCGCTGAGCGACCGGTAGAAGGCAAAGAATTCAGGGTCCGAGCCGAAAGCCTTGGCGAAAATCGCGTTGCGGCGGGCGTCGGCCTCACCCCGGGCGATATCGGCGTTTTTGCGTGCGTCCGATTCCAGTTCGACCACCGTGCGGTCCGACTGGGCGCGCACGCGCTGTGCGGCCTCTTCACCACGGGCGATCTGGTCGGCTGCCTCACGCTCACGTTCGGCCCGCATCCGGGCGAATGTCGCCTCAAGGTTCTGCGTCGGCAGGTCGGTCCGCTTAAGCCGCACATCGATGATCTGAAGGCCGACTGCCGTTGCCTCGCGGCTGACGGCATCGCGAATTCTGAGCATCAGCTTGGCACGATCGACGCTGAGAATGTCATTGGACGAGACCGAGCCCAGAACCTGCCGGATATTTGCCCGCAGAATATTGTCGAGCCGGTTGCTGGCGGCGGTCAGACCGCCTGTACCCGTCGCCTCGCGCAGCTGCACGGGGCTGTCGACACGGTAGGTCGCAAAAGCATCCACCACCAGTCGCCGGTCGTCCAGCGGCGTCACCTCAAGCTTGGAGGTATCCAGCCCGATAATCCGGTCATCGTAATAGACGACCTGCTGGATCACCGGGATCTTGAAGGCAAGGCCGGGGTTTTCATGCACAGCAACAACGCGGCCGAACTGAAGCACCAGCGCCTTTTGCGTCTCGGTCACGATAAAGATCGAGGACAAGAGGCCAATAACGGCCGCAAAAGCCACTGCAAGAAGGAACATATACCGTTTTTGCATCGATCAGTTTCCTTTTGCCGCAGGCGCCGAGGGCGCAGGTTTGGTGCTGCTTTTCAGCATCTCGTTCAGCGGCAGATAGGGCACGACCCCCTGAGCGCCGCCGCCGTTTTCATCCAGGATGATCTTGTCGACGTTTCCAAGAACCTTTTCCATCGTCTCAAGATAAAGCCGCTTGCGGGTAACCTCGGGGGCTTTTTTGTATTCCTCAAGGACGGCCGTAAACCGGCTGGCCTCACCCTCGGCCTCATTGACCACGCGGGCGCGGTAGCCTTCGGCCTCTTCAAGGATCTGCGCCGCTTTACCGCGCGCGCCGGCCAGAACCCGGTTGGCATAGGCATCGGCCAGTTTCAGAAGACGGTCACGCTCCTGCTCGGCGGCCTGAACCGCGCGGAAACTGTCGATCACGCCTTTGGGCGGATCGGCCTTGTCAAAGTTGACGCGCACGATGTTCACGCCGCTGTTGGCTTTGTCCAGCGTCTTCTGGATCAGCTCCTGCACCTTGGCGGCGATGATGCCCCGGTCGCGGTTCAGGATCGGCGCCAGATCGGATTGGGCGATAATCTCGCGCATAGCCGATTCCGACACCGCCGCGACGATCTGCTGGGGATCGCGCAGGCTAAAGAGGTATTTCTTGAGGTCATTGATGTTCCAGACCACCTGGAAATCGATGTCGACGATATTTTCGTCGCGCGTCAGCATCAGCCCTGCATCACCCTGACCGCGACCGGTGCCGATATCGGCGGTGCGCTCGCGCGTGACAGGCTCGATCTGTTTGGTGACCACCGGCCATGGCGCAAAGTTCAGGCCCGGATCGCCGGTCTTGTAGTATTTGCCCAAAAACAGTTCGACCGATTGCTCTTCGGGCTTGACCGAATAGAACGAGGCAAAGAGCCACAGAACAGCCACCGCCAGAAGGCCCAGAAACACCGTACCCCGGGTCATCCGCGGCCCGCCCGCACCGGTGCCGCCACCGCCGCCCGAACCGCCACGCCCGCCCATGAGCACGCGAAGCTGTTCCTGACCCTTTTTCATGATCTGGTCGATCTCGGGGATCTGACCACTACTTTGACCGGGGCGCCGCCCGTCATTCTGTCCGCCGCGATTGCGATCGTCATCGCCTCCGCCGCCGCCTCTGCCGCCGCCCCAGGGGCCACCATTATTTCCAGCCATTCAGATCCTCATGTCCTTTAAGAGGGCATTTCCCTGCCCTGCAATTGGTGCCTCGCCCCCCGATTTCAAGGGAATTCATGTCGTTCTTACCGGTGTGTGCATTGTAACAAGTTCTTCCGAGATTGTCGGGTGAACCGCCACTGTGCGGTCAAAATCCTCTTTTGTCGCGCCCATCTTGATCGCAATCCCTACCAGCTGGATCATTTCGCCGGCCTGATCCGCGACAATATGACAGCCCAGAACCTTGCGGGTTTTCTGACTGACGACCAGTTTCATCAGCGCCCGGTCGCTGCGCCCGGCAAAGGCGCGCTGCATCGGCTTGAAGGACGAGCAATAGATCTCGACCCGCTCGCTTTCGCGCGCCTCTTCCTCGCTCAGGCCAACGGTTGCCATCTCCGGCTGAGTAAAGATCGCCGAAGGCACCAGCTTGTGGTCGACCGCCGTGGGGTTGCCGTTGAACACCGTTTCAACAAAGGCCATGCCCTCGCGGATCGCCACGGGCGTCAGCGCCAGCCGGTTGGTCACATCGCCAATGGCATAGATCGACGGCACACTGGTCTGCGAATATTCATCGACGACAATCTCGTTCCAGCGGCCCAGCTCGACCCCCGCCTCCTCAAGGCCCAGAGCGGCGGTATTGGGTGTGCGCCCGGTTGCGAACATCACATGATCGACGGTGCATTCGCGCCCGGTCGTCGATTTCACCCAGATCCGCCCGTCGCGCTTTTCCATCTGCATGATGTTAGTGCCGACATGCAGATCGACACCTTTTTCGCGCATCCCTTCGGCCACAAGGCCACGCGCCTCGTCATCGAAACCGCGCAGTATCTGCGCGCCGCGATAATATTGCATCACCTCAACGCCCAGCCCGTTCAGAATGCCCGCAAACTCGCAGGCAATATAGCCGCCGCCGACGATCAGCACCGATTGGGGCAGCTTTTCCATCAGGAAAATCTCGTTCGAGGTGATGCCAAGATCGGCGTTCGGCACCTCGGGCAGGGTCGGATGCCCGCCGGTGGCCACCAGAATATGCTTGGCGGTAAACACCTCGCCCGTCGACAGCTCGACGGTGTGGGCATCTTTAAGAACCGCGCGCGCGTCGTAAAAGGTAACGCCTGCATTGGTCAGCAGGTTGCGATAGATCCCCTCCAGCCGGTCCAGCTCGGCGCGCATCCGGGCGCTGAAGGTCGGCCAGTCAAAGGCGCCATCCTGCAAATCCCAGCCATAGGCGCGCGCATCGGCGAACATTTCGCTGTATTCGCTGGCGAAAACCATCAGTTTCTTGGGCACACAGCCGCGAATGACACAAGTGCCGCCCATCCGGTATTCTTCGGCCAGCCCAACCTTGGCGCCCGCTTCCGAGGCCGCGACCCGCGCCGCGCGCACGCCGCCCGATCCGCCACCTATGACAAAGAGGTCATAGTCAAACGTCATGCGAGCGCCCCCTAGTCAGCGATGTCCGAGAAAAGATTGTCGGTATCGACAAATTCGATCTTTTCCTGCTCGACCGTGCCTTCGTTGATGTCGCGCACCTCGACCAGACCGTCGCCATGGCCGATCACCACCACATCGCAGATATCGACGAAAAGCCCGTTTTCAACAACGCCGGGTACCTGATTGAGCACCAGCGCGGTCTGGCGCACATTATTGATACGGTTCAGATGCAGATCGATGATGAAATTGCCCTCATCGGTGACAAAGGGCACATCGCCGTTCAAGCGCAGTGTTCCGTGCTGGCCCAGAACCTCCAGATTGATCAGCGTCTCTTCCAGAATGGCCTTGGTGGTCTGCCAGCCAAAGGGCACCACCTCGACCGGAAGCGGGAAGGCGCCCAGATGCTCGACCTCTTTGGAGGCATCCGAAATCACGATCATCTGGTCCGAGGCTGTCGCCACGATCTTTTCCTGCAACAGCGCGCCGCCGCCGCCCTTGATCAGCGCCAGATCGCGGTCGAACTCATCGGCGCCGTCGATCGTGACATCCAGCCATTTCGCCTCATCCAGCGATACCACGGGGATGCCCACCTGACGGGCAAGCTCGGCCGTGCGGGTCGATGTCGGAACGCCGGTGATCTTCAGCCCGTCCTCGCGCACCATCTCGCCCAGACAGCGCACCATCCACGCCGCGGTCGAGCCTGTTCCAAGCCCGACGCGCATACCCGATTCCACAAAGTCCACGGCCCTTTTGGCCGCGACGAATTTTGCCTTGTCGATCGGCGACAGCTCTCCGCTCATGCATCCCCCAGTGTTCAGTCCGCCTGATGTATAATTCGAAAGCCCCCCGCCTGTAAGGGCCAAAAGCACATGATTTTCCGATGCGCCGCGAAAACCGCCGCGATTGCGCCGGCCCCGGCGGCGCCGCTTTGCCCGGTTTCCTGCCCTTTTCCGGATCGCAAAGGTCGCATTTGACGTGGCGGGCGCGCGCGTTCCGCCCTATCAACCCCCGACAGGATGGCAAGGATGGCGCGGCGATGTTCCTAAGTGTGTTCGACATGTTCAAGGTGGGGGTCGGCCCCTCGTCGTCGCATACCATGGGCCCGATGGTTGCCGCGGCGCGGTTTCTTGACCGGCTACGCCGCTCGCCCTTTGCCGCCGCCGGCCTGCGCGCCTCACTTCACGGCTCGCTTGCCTTCACGGGTGTGGGCCATGCCACCGACCGCGCCACGATCCTTGGTCTGGCCGGGTTTTCGCCCGATACCTATGACGCCGAAAAAGCCGAGGCCGCCCTGGCCGAGATCGCCGCG
The DNA here is from genome assembly GCA_030148745.1 of Paracoccaceae bacterium. Classification (GTDB taxonomy): domain Bacteria; phylum Pseudomonadota; class Alphaproteobacteria; order Rhodobacterales; family Rhodobacteraceae; genus JASBSV01. The sequence goes on along the minus strand of JASBSV010000041.1, from coordinate 2,036 downwards.
ACCCGGTTTGTCACCCCGCCCGATCTGCCGCCGCTGGCCTTCGATCCCGAGCATGACATCACCTTTGACTATGGCCCGCCCCTGCCCGGCCATGCCAACGGGATGATCCTGTCGGCCACCGACAGTCAGGGCGATATCATCCTGCAAGAGACATATTATTCGATCGGTGGCGGTTTTGTCCTGACCGCGCAGGAACTGGCCGAAGGCGATCCCGGCGACACCGGCGCGCCGATCCCGCATCCTTTCACCAGCGCCGCCCAGATGCTTGCCATGGCGGCAAAGACCGGCAAATCCATCGCCGAGCTGAAACGCGAGAATGAGCTGGCGCGGATGACCAACAGTGCGCTGGATGACGGGCTTCACCGGATCTGGCAGGTCATGAACGACTGTATCGAGCGCGGGCTGATCAACGAAGGCATCCTGCCCGGCGGTCTGAATGTGCGCCGCCGCGCGCCCGGCATCCTGCAAAGCCTGAAGGCCGAACAGGGGCTGAACCTGACGGCGCCGCATACGATCAACGACTGGATGAGCGTCTATGCCATGGCGGTGAACGAGGAAAACGCCGCAGGCGGGCAGGTCGTGACCGCCCCCACCAATGGCGCGGCAGGCGTGGTGCCTGCGGTGATCCGCTATTGGCTGGACCATGTGCCGGGCGCGCGCATCTCGGGGGTGGGCGATTTTCTTTTGACCGCCGCCGCCATTGGCGGGATCGTCAAGCACAACGCCTCGATCTCCGGCGCTGAATGCGGCTGTCAGGCCGAGGTGGGATCGGCTGCCGCCATGGCCGCCGCTGGCCTTTGCGCCGTTATGGGCGGTAGCCCTGAACAGGTTGAAAACGCCGCCGAGATCGCGCTGGAGCATCACCTTGGCATGACCTGCGATCCGGTGCGGGGTCTGGTGCAGGTCCCTTGTATCGAACGCAACGGCCTTGGCGCGATTAAGGCGGTCTCGGCCGCCTCGCTGTCGCTGCGCGGCGATGGCAAACATCTTGTCTCGCTCGATGTGGCGATCGAGACGATGCGCCAGACCGGCACCGACATGAGCGAGAAATACAAGGAAACCTCGCTAGGCGGGCTGGCGGTGAACGTGCCCAATTGCTAGGCGCCGGCGCCGGGGCGCGCGACGGCCAATCGCGCGATTGCCAAGGCACGAGACGCGCCCTAGGCTCGCGCCATGCACGCTGATCGGCCCTTTCTGGGTGTCCTCTTGATGGTTGGGTTTTGCCTTCTGGCGCCGATGGGCGATGCCATGGCGAAAATTCTGGGCGCCAGCATCCCGCTGGGCCAGATCGTGATGGTCCGCTTTGCCGCCCAAAGCCTGATCCTTCTGCCCATCGTCTGGCTGGGCGGCATATCTTTGTCGATGAGCCCGCGTGTCCTTCGCCTGACGGCGCTGCGCACCGGCTTTCATATCATCGGCATCGGCGCGATGTTTCTGTCGCTACGCTTTCTGCCGCTGGCCGATGCGGTGGCCATCGCCTTTGTGATGCCCTTCATCCTTTTGCTGCTGGGCCGCTATGTGCTGGGCGAAACGGTGGGCCACCGGCGCCTTATTGGCTGTGTCATAGGCTTTGCCGGCACGCTTCTGGTGATCCAGCCCAGCTTTGCCGCCGTCGGCCCGCCCGCGCTTTTGCCGCTGATCGTGGCGGTGGTCTTTGCACTTTTCATGCTGGTCACCCGCCAGATCGCCAAGGAGTGCGATGCCATCGCGCTTCAGGCCGTCTCGGGCCTGATGGCCAGCGCCCTGTTGATCCCGCTTTTGCTGCTGGGCCAGTTTGCCGATCTGCCCGCGCTTTCGCCCGTCACCCCGACAGGCCGCGAATGGCTTTTGCTGGCGCTTCTGGGCACATTGGGCACCGGCGCGCATCTGTTGATGACATGGTCGCTGCGCTTTGCGCCCTCGGCCACGCTGGCGCCGGTTCAGTATCTCGAGATCCCGATCGCCACGATGATCGGCCTGATCGTCTTTGGCGATCTGCCCAACGGTCTGGCCGCGGTCGGCATCGCGATCACCATTGGCGCGGGCCTCTATGTCAT
>JASBSV010000037.1 GCA_030148745.1 Paracoccaceae bacterium | reverse complement strand
CCGGTGCGCTGCTCGAACTCGATATGCGTCTCGGCCAGAAGCGGCGCCGAGCCCGAGACGAAAAGGCGCATATGCGCCGCGCGTTCGCGGGTAAAGCGCGCATCGCCCAAAAGCCGGGTATAGAATGTCGGCACCCCCATCATGGCCGTGGCCTGCGGCAGCTTGTCGATCATCATGTCCAGATCGAACCGGGGCAGAAAGATCATGCTGCCGCCGGCCACCAGCGTGATGTTGGTCGCCACGAAAAGCCCATGCGTGTGAAAGATCGGCAATGCGTGCAAAAGCACGTCCTGGGCGGTGAAATGCCAGATCCGGGCCAATGTCCTTGCGTTGGACAGCAGGTTGTTCTGGGTCAGCATGGCCCCTTTCGAGCGCCCCGTCGTGCCCGAGGTATAAAGGAAAGCGGCCAGATCACCGCTCTCGCGCGGAGCGGTCTCAAAACCTTCGGGCAGATCGCGGGCCAGATCCATCAGCGAGCCGCTGCCGTCGGCGTTAAGCGTTTGGGTTTGTGCGCCCAGCGTCTTGCCCAGCTCGCTCAGCGGCTCGCCGCGCGCGTCGTCGCAAACGATCAAGGACGCGCCGCTATTTTCAATGAAATACGACAGCTCATCGACCGTATAGCCCGTGTTCAGCGGCAAAAACACCAGCCCGGCCTGCACACAGGCGGCATAAAGCGCCAGCGCTTCGGGCGATTTTTCCACCTGCGCCGCAACGCGCGCGCCCGGGCCAAGGCCCAGCCGGGTGATCGCATTGGCAATCCGCCCCGCCATCGCCAGAAACTGCTCATGCGTAATCACCTGCCCGTCGGGCAGATAAAGAAACGGCGTCGACTTTCCGGCATGGATCCCGAAAAGCGCGTCATAAAGCGGATTAGCCATTGGTCTTACCCTTGGTTTTCTGCGCGACCGGCGCCGATGCCGCCAGTGCCCGAACCTCGGCACTTGATGCAACGGCATGCGTTGTTGCGAATTTTTCGTGGTTTTGCGCCACCTTGTTCAGATCGTAAAGGTAATTGACCATCGTGCCGCCTGACTGCGCCCTGCCCTTGTCCGAAATATCGGCATCGGCATGCACCGCGTGAACGATCGCGCCATTGCCCAGATGGAACCGCGCCACCGGATCATGCGGCAGCCCCCCGCGCCGCTTGACATTCAGCAGATAATGGGCGGCCAGCGCTTTCATCTGATCGGGCTGGCCAATGTCCCAGCCTATTTGCTGCTGGGTCAGCCAGCCGGTCAGACCGGGGATCGGCGAGAGGGTGACGAATGTCTTCAGCCCCGGCAGCTCGGCCGCCAGATCCGAGGCGACCTGTTTAATCAGGAAATTGCCAAAGGAAATGCCCGCCAGCCCGCTCTGGCAGTTGGAAATCGAATAGAAAACCGCCGTATCGGCCTGCGAGGCCGGCAAGATCTGGCGATCTTCGGCCAGAAGGCTTTGCACCGTGCCGGGGATGCCACCGCTAAGCGCGACCTCGACAAAGATCAGCGGCTCATCTGGCATCGAGGGGTGAAAGAAGGCAAAGCAGCGCCGGTCGGGCGGTTGCAACCGGCGACGCAGATCCTCCCAGCTGTCGATCGCATGAACCGCCTCATAGGCGATGATCTTTTCCAGAATATGCGCCGGGCTTTCCCAGTTGATCGGGCGCAGCACCAGAAAGCCGCGGTTGAACCACGAGGCAAAAAGATGCCGGAAATCGAAATCCAGCGCCTCCAGCTCAGGCTCCCCCCGGCCCAGCCGCAACAGATCGCCGCGCATCTTGACCAAAGCCGCCGTGGCGCCCGGCAGCCTGTTCAGCCGGCGGATCATCTCCTGACGTGCCGGCTCGACCGCGGTGGCAAAGGCGCGATAGCTGGCGCGCGAGGGCTCTTTTTCATAATGGTCCAGCGTGGTGCGGACCGTTTCGGGATCAATATCCATCGCGCGCGCCAGATAGCGAAAGAACTCGCACTTGCCATCGTCATCCAGCGTGCCGAAGCGCGACAGGATCTCTTCGGCCAGCGCAAGACCCGAGGTTTCGCCCGCCGTCCCGACCAGAGCATCGGCCAGCTCGGTCAATGGTCGCCCGTCGGCGGGGCTTTGTGCGTCACGGCGATAGCGCCGCTCGAACACGGTGGACAGAAGATCGGCAAGAAGTGTCATATCGCTTTTCCCATGACGGCATCGGGCAGCCAGGTCGCCAGACCGGGGAACAATGATAGCAGCACAATGGCCAGAACCATACAGCCCACGAAAGGCAAAGAGCCCACAAGGATGGTCCTGAGCGAGATATCCGGCGCAATGCCGTTGATCACGTAAAGGTTCAGGCCAACCGGCGGCGAGATCAACCCGATCTCCATGTTGATGGTCAGAACCACCGCAAACCAGATCGGATCGAAACCGGCGGTTGTGATGATCGGCAGAAGGATCGGGGCGGCCATCAGGATCACCGCGACCGGCGGCAGGAAGAAACCGGCGATCAGCAGGAAGATGTTGACCGCCCCCATCAGCACCCAGCGGTTGACTTCAAGCGTGCCGATCCACTCGGCAATTGACTGGGTGATGAAGAGACTGGACAGCATATAGGAAAACACCCCCGCAGCAGCGATGATAAAGAGGATCATCACGCTTTCGCGGGTGCTGTCGCGCAGAACCACCCAAAGCGAACGGGGGCTCCAGAGTTTATAGATGATCACGGCGATCAAAAGCGTCAGAAGCGCGCCCACCGCCGCGGTTTCGGACGGCGTCGCGATACCGCCGTACATCGTGTAAAGAACGCCCAGAATGATCGCCAGAAACGGCAGAACCCTTGGCAGGATCTCGAACTTCTCGCGCCAGCTGTAGCTGCGCGCGCTTAAGACTTCGGAATTGCCGGACCGGTGGGTCGAATAGAGTGACCAGGCCATGAACAGCCCCACCAGCATAAAGCCCGGAATGACCCCCGCCAGAAAGAGCCGCCCGATCGAGGTTTCGGTGGCGATTCCATAGACGATCATCGTGACCGATGGCGGGATCAGAATGCCCAATGTGCCGCCCGCCGCAATCGATCCGGCGGCAACCCCGTCGGGATAGCCGCGCTTGCGCATCTCGGGGATGCCCATCTTGCCGATGGCGGCGCAGGTGGCCGGGCTTGACCCCGACATGGCCGCGAAAAGCGCACAGGCCCCGAGGTTGGAAATCACCAGCCCGCCGGGCACCCGCGTCAGCCAGCGCTCAAGCGCCTCATAAAGATCCGCGCCCGCGCGGGTCGAGGCGATGGACGAGCCCATGATGATGAACATCGGGATCGACAAAAGCGCAAAATTATCCAGTTTGCCGAACAGGATCTCCGGCATCAGCTCGAGCGAGCGCAGCCCGTCAAAGGCGGTCAGAAAACCGGCCGAGACGATCAGCAGCCCGATGGCAACCGAAACGCCCGAGAAAAGAACGAGGATCGTGGCAACCGCCACCATCGCGCCAAGCAAAAGAGGGTCCATGCGCCTATTCCTCCAGTCCGAAAGGCTTGTCGATGCCCAGAAGCACGGCCACCAGATCAGCGATCATTTGCAAAAGCAGCAGGGCAAACCCCACCGGAATAGCCAGATAGGGGATCCACAGGCGTACCCCCCAGACCGTGTCGGAGCGCCAGCCGCGGGACCATGCAACGTGCCAGAAATCATATCCGTACCAAAGCATGACCGCGACGATGGCGATGGATAGCGCCGAGGTGCCGATCGCCATGGCCATGCGCGCCCGCAGCGGAAGCATCATCGGGATCAGATCGACATTCACATGTCCGCGCAGGCGCTGCACATAAGCCAGCCCGATCAGCGTTGCGGCAACCATCAGATAGACCACTGCCTCGGTCTGCCAGATGGTCGAGCCATTCAGAACAAAACGGATAAAGATCATCTGGCAGGTGATGGCGACGGCCAGAACGATCATCGCTGCAGCGCTCCACCCTGCCAGCGTTGATATAGCCGCCACTGTTTTTAGAAATCTGTTGCCCCCAGTGTGCGCCACTGCGGCCGAGCTATGGCCCGCCATCGCGTGATCCTCCAGATCTTCGGATTGATTGTTTTTGGAGCCGCGATGCGGCCCGTTGCGGCCTTCGGGGCGGCGTTGTGGCCGCCCCGCGCCATTGGCTTACTTTACGTCCAGAGCCATGTCCAAAAGCGCCTGCCCGTCCGGAACTTCGGCCACGAATTTGGCGTAGGAGGTTTTTTGCGCAATGTCGCGCCATGCCTCAAAATCCGCCGGCGTCATATTGGCGATCTCGACACCGGCCTTTTTGAAGACCTCAACCGATGCGGCGTCCTGTTTTTTCGCCTCGTCGAGGTAATAGGCTTCGGCCTTGGCAGAAGCGGCCAGAAGCGCGTCCTGCTGCGGTTTGGTCAGACCTTCGAAGGTGGATTTATTCATCAAAAGCGGCTGATACATGAACCACAGGGCGACATCGCCTGCTGGGGTATAGCATTTGGCCTGCTCATAGATCCGGTAGGACACGAACGAGGAGGACGAGGTATTGGCCGCATCCAGAACGCCGGTCTGCATGGCGTTATAGATCTCGGACGACGCCATCGACGCGATCGAGGCGCCGGCGCCTGCCAGCATCTGTTCAAAGGATTTACCCGCCGCGCGCGCCTGAAGGCCTTTGACGTCCTCAGGCTTGGTGATGCATTTGTCCTTGCCGACAAATCCGCCCGCCAGATAGCCATGAACCAGCGTCATGACGTCATCTTCGGCCATCTTCGCCTCGATCGCCTTCATGAACGGCGATTTCGACAGGCGCGCGGCATGATCGTGGTTTTTCACAAGGCCGGGCATCAGCGTCAGGTTATAGGCCGGCTGTTGTCCACCGGCATAGGCAAGCGGAAAGATCGTCATGTCCAGCTGGCCCCGGCTAAGCGGTTTGTACTGCTCGCGCGGTTTGAACAGCGATTTGGAGCCGAAGATCTTGATTTCCAGACCGACATCTGCGGCGGCCACCTCATCGGCGACCATCTGGGCGACCTTGGCGCGCACGTCCTTGTTTGACCATTGGTGCGACAGGCGCAGCTGCGTCGTCTGCGCCTGAGCAACGCTCGCGCTGACGACCATCGCCACGGCGGCGATGGCCGGTTTAAGCATGGATTTCATCTTTTCCTCCCAAAGTTTTTCGCCCCGGAAACCCGGGGGATAAACGAAAGGTAAACTTTGGATGTTTTTCAGGTCAAGAGTTTTGTATACAAGAAATGTTCTATTGTATTTTGTACCTCCGCTTGCTAAGAAAATGCCATGGAACCACGCCGTGCAGACAACATCGCCGAAGCGCTTGAAGAGCTGATTTTCAGCGGCGCGCTGTCCGATGGCGACCGTCTGGACGAGGTCCGCCTTGCCGAACATTTCGGTGTCTCGCGCACGCCGCTTCGCGAAGCTTTTCAACGGCTTGCCCTGTCTGGTCTGGTCGAGCTGATCCCAAGACGCGGCGCATTTGTGCGCCAGCCGGGGCCGGTTGAGCTGATTGAAATGTTCGAGGTGATGGCCGAGCTTGAGGCGGTCTGCGGACGTCTTGCGGCAATGCGGATTTCAGACGCCGCCGTCGATGCCCTGCGCCTTGCAAACCTCAAATGTCAGGCCGCAATCGACGCGGGCGATCCCGATACCTATTACGCTGAAAACGAATCCTTTCACAAAACCATCTATCAGCAGTCGGGCAATTCCTTTCTGGAACAGGAGGCCTGCAAACTGCATAAACGCCTGCAGCCCTTCCGCCGGCAACAGCTCAGGTTTCGCGGCCGGATGGTGCAATCGATGTCCGAGCACCGCGCGATTGTCGAAGCGCTGGACGAAGGCGATGCGGTGACCGTCTCGAACACGCTGCGCGCGCATGTCGCCGTGCAGGGCGAGAAATTTCACAACCTGATGGCAAGCCTGAAAAAAGCCGCCGAGTGACGGCTCAGCCGTTTTCGATCAGCCGCTTCAGCGCATCGATTGCGCGCGCGTCATCCTCACCATACCCAATCGTGCCGAAATAATTCCCCTTCCGGTCCAGCAGGTAGATCATGCTGGAATGATCCATGGTATAGCCCCCCTCGGCGAGCGGAACTTTTTTCGCATAGACGCGCCAGGCTTTCAGCATGACGGCCATCTCTTCTGGCGTTCCGGTCAGGCCGCGCACGCGGTCCGATTGCGCCCTGAGGTAACTGGACAAAACCGCCGCCGTGTCACGCTCGGGATCGACCGTGACAAAGAGGATCTGCAGATCATCCGCCGCCGGCCCCAGTTCCGAAATCCAGTATTCCAGATTTCTCACCGTCGTCGGACAGACCTCGGGGCAATGGGTGAAGCCGAAAAACATCGCCGTCGGGCGGCCCGTCAGAATATCCTGTGTCACGCGCTGGCCGCCATAATCAGTCAGCGTGAAAGCGCCGCCCAGCGACACGCCCGACGCCTGCTGACGCCCGTCCGCGCCCGACAGGACAAACCCCAGCGCCCCCGCCAGCACCACGGCCAGAACGGCGACTACGGCAAAGCGCAGCCTAGTCACCGGCTGTCGCCTTTTTCATGGCCTTGCGGATTTGCGCCAGCGGTGCGGCGGTAAAGGTGACAGGCATTTCGCCGGCTTTCTCGAAGATCAGTATCATCGGCACCTTCTGCCCCGAAACAACAGGCTCCGCCAGCCCCATCAGCATGATATGCAGCCCCATCGGCGCCAGAACCACCTTGGCGCCCGGCGCAAGCTCAAGCCCGCCTTCGACCGGGGCCATCGACATGACGCCATCTTTTTGCGTCATGGAATGAATGCCGGCCATTTTCGCGATATCGGTTTGAACGCCCAGCAGGCGATCCTGCGCCGCGCCTTTGTTGCGCAGCACCACATAGGCCGAAGTCACCCGGCTGTCGCCGATAGTGGTGCGTAGCACCGGCGAGGTGACCTCAATCGGGTCAGCCTGCGCCGCGCCTACGGCCACGACCGCAGATACCATAAGGACAGACATATATTTCAGTAATTTACCAAGCATCTGCGCGTTTCCTTCAAACATGGGCAGTCGTGAAATCAGATAACATTCCAGCGCTGGAAGGTTGCGGTGTCACATGGTCGCAGCAATGGCGATCCTCGCACCTCGCGACGCCTCGGTTTTCAGAAGGTTTTTCATATCATCGGGGCAAGTGGCGGAGGGGATGGGCCTGACACCCAACCTTCTCCACCTCTTAAGATATTGATATTCATAACTAATGGAAAAGCCAGGACCGGTATACGGTTCGATCGCGACAGGTGGCAAACTGATGTATTTCGGACCGAGACAGCTTCTCGCCAAATGGCACGGCCCATCTTCCGCCGCGCCATGCGCCTGCAACACGTCCCCTGCGCATCAGGCGGCAACAATGGAATTCTCTCTCCTGGCTGCCGTCGCCTTCAGCGTGATCTCTGATTCCGCACGTTTGGCGAACGGCGGTATCGTCAATGGAGAGCTGGTTTCACTTCCTTCCCTTTTCATCGTCGTCCAATCGTATCGCTTTCGACCTGTGCAAGCATTATGTGAAGCTGAACATTGCAACTGCAGCTGCGAATGCGACCACCGCACAAAGCCGGCAAAGGAGAACTGAATGGCTGACATGGAACTCTCATCCCTTGGTCTTGATCGGCGGCGCGTCCTTCTGGGCGGCGCGGCTGTTCTCGCGAGTCCCTTTCTTCTGACCCGCCGTGCCTTTGCCGCTGAAGGTGGCTCTCCGCTGCCGCTCCCGCCGTTGGTGGATGCGGACGGGTCTCAGCCGGTTACGCTGACGGCACGGGCGGGGAACCACGCCTTCGTGCCGGGAACGCGGACACCGACGCTTGGATACGAGCTGGATTACCTTGGCCCCACCCTGCGCGTGCGACGCGGGCGGAGCGCCAACATTGACGTGGTCAACCGCGCCGATGACCAGATCACCGCCCATTGGCACGGCGCCCATGTGTCCGGCAACATGGACGGCGGCCCGCAGACAGCGTTCGACCCCGGGCAATCCTCGGCGGCGCGGTTCGACGTGCATCACCCGGCGGCGACGCTGTGGTACCACAGCCATGTCCACGGCAAGACAGGCCCGCAGGTCTATCACGGCCTGGCCGGTTTCCTGCTGGTCGAGGATCCGGCGGTTCCACATGGTCTGCCTTCGGACTATGGCGTCAACGATCTGCCGCTGGTGGTGCAGGACCGCAGTTTCGACAGCGCCGGGCGGCTGGTCTATGACATTTCGGGCATGGCGCTGATGGGCGGCTTCCTGGGTGACACGATCTGCGTGAACGGTGCCGTGACGCCGGTCGCGGATGTGCCGCGGGGCCTGGTGCGCCTGCGCCTGCTCAACGGTTCGAACGCGCGGTTCTACGATTTTGCCTTTGCTGATGGGCGCCGGTTTCACCAGGTCGCCAGCGACGGCGGCCTGTTGCCCGCGCCGGTGGCGCGCAGTCACATTGCGCTGGCCCCGGCCGAACGCGCCGAGATCGTCGTCGATTTCAGCGCGGACACCGCGCCCGTCCACCTTGTCAGTGCCGGCATCGCGCAGGGCGGCATGATGGGTGGCGGCATGATGGGCGGCAATGCGGGGTCCGGCGGCGCGATCGAAATCATGACGTTCGCGCCCGGCACGGCACCGGCAACCGGGCCGGCCACCCTTCCCGCCAGCCTGCCCGCGCCGCCGATGGACTTCGGCGCACCCGTCCGCACCCGCGATTTCCGGCTGGACATGCACGCGGGCTCGATGATCGGGTCCATGTTCAGCAGGTTGATTGGGAGTTCCGGTTCGATCATGGGCATCAACGGCAAGTCCTATGACATGGGCCGGATCGATGCCGAGTTGCGTGCCGGTGAAACCGAGCTTTGGCGGATTTCGGCACCGATGATGACCCATCCCTTCCATGTCCATGGGACATCGTTCCAGGTCGTCTCTCGCGGCGGGCAGCGGGTGGACCCGGCGACTGAAGGCCTGAAGGATGTCGTGGTGGTCGATGGACGCGGCGCCGAGATCCTCGTGCGGGTCGACCAGCAGGCCGACGCCGCGACGCCCTTCATGCTGCATTGTCACATTCTCGAACACGAAGACGCGGGAATGATGGCTCAGTTCACGGTCGCCTGATCCTGACAACACCGCGTGCGCAGAAAAATTTGTTCCACCTCTTGAGGTTCCAGTAACTGGAATGGCTAAGTAATTCTACGAAACATGGCAATCTCAACTGAGGTAGAAGAGGTGCAGAAAACCAATGGCTGCGGCTGCTGTCTGGCCTGGATGGAGCGGATGGAGGAAAACGGATTTGCGCCGCAAGGCGACGACATGTTCGCCGGGCTGCTGGTCCGGTACAAGTTGGATATGGGCGTGCCGCCAAGATTGGTCTCGTGCCACACCGCCGTGGTGGAAGGGTATGTGATCGAGGGCCATGTGCCCGCCGCGGACATCCGGCGACTGCTCGACGAAAGGCCCGACGCCGTCGGTCTGGCGGTGCCGGGAATGCCGGTCGGCTCACCCGGCATGGATTTCAGCGACGACCGCGAGGCGTTCGATGTCTTTCTGATCGGCCGGGACGAGACGACCGAGGTTTTCAGCACCTATCCGGGCAACTGACACGAAAGATTGTGCGACATTCCAGCGCAGGAGGGTTTCTGCACTTGAACCTAAAGTTGCTTGAGGTTGCAGAAAAGGCCGGAAAACATGGCTGACCGATTCAGTCGATATTTCGGGAGATGATTATGAAAAGAACACTGATGGCGGGCGGATTTCTGCTCGCGATGACGGGCGGCG
>JASBSV010000027.1 GCA_030148745.1 Paracoccaceae bacterium | reverse complement strand
GCCCGGTCTTGCCGCACAGATTCGCGCCATGGACCGCGCCGCGCTGACCGCCCGCCGGGACGCAATCGCCCCGCTTTTCGAGCGCCTGCGCGAAACTCGCGCCCGGATCGGTCGTTAAGCTGGTGATTGGGACCTATTCGCGCTTGCCCCGCCCGGAAAAACCGCTATGAAGACCTCCGAGTTCGGGCTATGGCGCAGCCTGGTAGCGCGTCCGTCTGGGGGACGGAAGGTCGCAGGTTCGAGTCCTGCTAGCCCGACCATCGAACCACCGCCCGCTGGCTTTTTGCCGCGGGCGTTCGTGTAAGAGGGGGACCCGATGACCGGCACAGGTGTTTTGCCCAGTCAGGCATTGGAAGCGATGATCGCGCGCGGCGAGATCACGGCAGAGCCGCCTGTCACCCCCGAACAGATCCAACCGGCCAGCATCGACCTTCGCCTTGGCAATATTGCCTACCGTGTGCGCGCCTCCTTTCTGGCAGGCGCCGGGCGCAGCGTGGCCCAGCGGCTGGAAGAGTTCGAGATGCACCGCGTCGATCTGACCGGCGGCGCGGTTCTTGAAAAGGGCTGTGTCTATGTTGTGCCTCTGGCTGAAGGGCTGGCCCTGCCGGATGGCATTCAGGCGGTCGCCAACGCCAAATCCTCGACCGGGCGGCTTGATCTTCTGACCCGCACGATCACCGATGGCGGCGAAGAGTTCGACCGCATCGCGCCGGGCTATCATGGCCCGCTTTATGCCGAGATCTGCCCACGCTCATTTTCGGTTCTGGTGCGCCCGGGCATGCGGCTTAACCAGATCCGCTTTCGCCATGGGCAGGCGATCCTGCCCGATGCCGAACTTGCCGCGCTGCACCGGAAGGTCACGCTTGTCTCGGGCGAGGCGCATATCGATCAGGGGCTTGGCTTTTCTGTTGATCTCAAACCCGCCGAGGGCGATCTGGTCGGCTATCGCGCCAAGCCGCATACCGGGGTGATCGATCTGGACCGGATCGGGCATTACCGGCCCGGCGATTACTGGGAAGAGGTGCGCACATCCGACGGCGGCATCATCCTTGATCCCGGCGCCTTTTATATCCTTGTCAGCCGCGAGGCGGTTCACATCCCGCCCGAATATGCCGCCGAAATGGCGCCCTATCTGGCGATGGTGGGCGAGTTTCGGGTGCATTACGCCGGCTTTTTCGACCCCGGTTTCGGCCATGCGGCGGCGGGCGGTACCGGATCGCGCGGGGTGCTTGAGGTACGCTGTCACGAGGCGCCTTTCGTGCTGGAACACGGGCAGATCGTGGGGCGTCTGGTGTATGAGCGTATGGCTGACGTGCCGCAGCAGCTTTATGGCGCGGGCATCGCCTCGAACTATCAGGGTCAGGGGCTGAAACTGTCGAAACATTTTCGCGCCCCGTAACGAGGCGTGAGGGCAAAGGGGCGCAGCGGCTGATCGGCCGCAGCGCCCGGATATGGCCGGCTCAGAACAGCTCGATCAGGTAGAACCCGGCGATCAGAAGGCCGCCGATAACGGTCGACCAGATCAGATAGCTGACCCCGCTGGCCGCGCTGATCTGCCGGCCCCTGCCGCTCAGCCACATGGCCAGTGCGAAAAAGATCACAAGATCCAGAACACCCTGAGTAACCCAATGGTGCCCTGCGGCCTTCATCGCATCCAGAATGAACGGCACCTTTTCCTTGATCGGCACCAGCAGCCCGTTGAACAGCGCGGTCACCGCATAGCTTACCACATAGGCGCTGGTTTTGCTGTCCAGCATCTCGCCCGTGCCGGCGCTGGCGGTGGCATCATGTTGAATATCAGTCATTTTCAGCCCTCCGTTAAGTGGCCACGCGGGACATAATGCCCAGTTTATCGCCCATGCTTATGATCGCCCCGGCCCCTTCCATCGCCAGCACCAGAAGCACGACACCAGCCGAGGTCCAGAGCACCAGACGCCTGCGGCCCGCCGCCTTGGCCAGCCCGCCCTGCCCCACGACAATGGGCAAAAGCGTTGCCAGAAGCAGACCCAGGAAAAAGGCGTGCTCTTTGGTTTCCATGAAAAACCCATGCGCCCATGGCCATGGGCCGGCCTTGATAAAGGCTTTGTCGGCGCCGTAATAGAGCACGTAATAATAGCCGGCCGTCAGATAGGCGATCCAGACCATGACCGCGGCTGTGCGCGCCGCCGTGCGCATCCGCACCTCGCCCGCAGGCGTCGGGCTCAGCGCCTCGACAAACACCCAGACCGCGGCAATCATTCCCAGAACGCCGAATGTCGGGTGCAGCAGAAGTTCAAGGTTCTTAAACATCTCCCGTCTCCTTTCAGTTTGCAGGAAATTGCGAAACCCGGCTTTTCCGGTGCAGAACAAGCGCCGCGGCCAGACCGAAAGACAGTTTGGAAATCAGGCTGACCGGCAGCGGCACGATATGCACAAAGCCGGGGTTGAGGATGGGCAGAAGAATGAAAAAGTTGACGCCCCAGACAAGCGCAAGGGCAAGGGTGACGGCCCACAGATCGCCGCCGCGCGAGGCCAGCCGCGGGCCCAACCCGCGCAGCCCGATCGCCAGCGCCGCACCTAATGCGGCGGCAAGCACCATGTGAATGACCAGACCGGAAAGTACTGCGACGGGGCCGGTGAGCGGGAAAAAGGTTGCCGTAACCGCCGCAGCGATGGCGGCAGGATCATCGCCGGATAGCCCACTATAGAGCCAGATCCAGCCGACCTCGGCCAATCCGCCAGCCAGTCCCGCGCCAAGGCCAAGCAGCGCGCTGGCCCCGATCCGGAGCGGCGGATAATTGCGGTTTGCGCTCTGAACATGCATCACATCGGTCCAATCTGATACATCCTTTGTCAAAGCATCATCCGCCAGAACCTAGGGCGGTGCCTTGATCTGCATCAAATTGGCCGGTGAGGTGCTGGCCCCGTATACGCTAGCTCAGAACCGGCCCATGCGGCGCGCTATCTTGGCCGCCTGACGGTTGCGCTTGGCATCGGCCAGCCCTTGAGCCTTTTGCGCCTCATCGGCCTCGGACGGGGTTTTCGCGGATTTGCCGCGCCGGCTGGCCATTTCCATCCCCTTGTTGATGCCCGTATTCAACAGCCGCCGCATGACGATGCGGATAACCATATTGATGATCTGATTGATGTTCATGGGATCGTTCCCTTTTATGGTTCGAACATTTCGCCCTGATCCTCATCGGGGTCCAGGTCGTCTTCGTCTGCCTCACTCTCCCCCAGCGCCTGCCCCGGTGGCGGGCGGTTTTCCAACAGGCCTGCGGCCCGCAGCTCTTTCAACCCGGGCAGATCGCGCGCGCTTTCCAGACCGAAATGATCCAGAAACTGCTGCGTCACCACATAGGTCACGGGCCGCCCGGGCGTCATGCGGCGGCGGCCAAAGCGGATCCACTCAAGCTCGAGCAGCTGATCGATTGTACCACGGCTGACGCCGACACCGCGAATTTCCTCGATCTCGGCCCGGGTGACGGGCTGATGATAGGCGATGATGGCAAGGGTTTCGATCGCCGCGCGCGACAGTTTGCGCGTCTCGACCGTTTCCTTTTGCATCAGAAAGCCCAAATCGGGCGCGGTGCGGATGGCCCAGGCATCGCCGACTTTGACAACCGCCACCCCGCGCCCCTCATAGCGCTTTTTGAGGTGGACCAGCGCCTCGGCCGGGTCCGAGCCATGGGGAAGGCGCGCGGTCAGCTCGCGCACCGTCACAGACTCGGCTGTGGCGAAAAGCACCGCCTCGACCATACGTTCCTGCTCGGCCATTGGCGGCGCCTCGAAGAGGCTGTCGTTTTGCGGCGCTTCAACCGTCATTGAGGTCTCTTTTCTTCTTGATATGAATGGGCGCGAACACCTCGTCCTGACGGATGTCGATCTTGCCGGCCTTCACCAGTTCAAGCGAGGCGGCAAAGGTCGCGGCGGCGGCCGAGCGGCGCTTTTTGGGATCGCTCTCCCAGCCTTCGGGCAGATAGCTCATCAGATCGGTCCAGTCGCCGGCATATCCGATCAGCCCGCGCAGCCGGTCCAGCGCCTGCTCCATCGTAAAAAGCGCCTCGCGGTCCATCACGAAAGGGCGGAAATCGTCGCGCGTGCGAATACGCGCATAGCCCTGCATCAGATCCAGAATGGTCGCCGTATAGCGCACCTTGCGCACCCGCTCGACGTTCTCGGGAATGCCGCGGGCAAAAAAATCACGCCCCAGCTGATCGCGCGCCATCAGTTTGGCCGCCGCCTCGCGCATCGCCTGCAGGCGCTCAAGCTGGAACGCCAGATGCGCGGCAAGCTCTTCACCCGAGGGGCCATCGTCATTGGGATCGGCAGGCAGCAACAGCCGCGATTTGAGAAAGGCCAGCCAAGCCGCCATCACCAGATAATCGGCCGCCAGTTCGATGCGCAGCCCCTTGGCGCGTTCGATGAACGCCAGATATTGTTCGGCCAGTTGCAGGATCGAGATCTTGCGCAGATCCACCTTTTGCGTGCGCGAAAGCATCAGCAAAAGATCCAGCGGCCCCTCATAGCCATCGACATCGACGATCAGGGCTTCGGCGGCAAGGCGCGCCTCGACCCCGCCTTGCGGCGCGTCGTCCTGATCGTTGAAAGGGTCAGCCATGGGTTACCTCGGGAACAAGGCTCAGAAATTCGGCCTCCAGTGCGCCGATGTCAACCGTATCGGGGGTTTTGCGCCACTGCAGCGCCGCCTCGGCGCGGGCTGCGGCAACCTCGCTCATCCGGCCCAGGGCGGCGATCTCTTCCATCTCGGGCAGATCGCCATTGCAGTGAAGCACCAGATCACAGCCCGCAGCCAGCGCCGCCGCGCCGCGTTCGCCCGGCGGCCCGCTTAGCGCCTCCATCGAGATATCGTCGCTCATCAGCAGGCCGTCAAAGCCGATATCGCGGCGGATCAGATCGATCATGGCGGGCGACTGGGTGGCCGGATGGTCGGGGTCGATGGCGGAAAAGACAAGATGCGCGGTCATCGCCATGGGCAGATCGGCAAGCGCGCGGAAGGGCGCGAAATCGCGGCTGTCCAGCCAGTCGCGGGGCTTGTCGACCCGGGGCAACGCCAGATGGGTGTCAAGCTGCGACAGGCCATGGCCGGGCATATGTTTGACAACCGGCAGGACCCCGCCCTCCAACAGCCCCGTGGCCACGGCGCGGGCAGCTTTGGCAACATCCGCCGCATCGGTGCCGTAACAGCGGTTTTTCAGCACCGGATGTGTTGCAGGGCGGGCGATATCGGCCACCGGCGCGCAATTGACATCGATGCCCACCGCGCGCAGCTCATGCGCGATGATCCGGTAACGCAGCGCCAGAGCCTTCGGCCCGCGCCCCGCGCTCATCTGACCCAAAGGCGCCGGCCAGCGGCGCCAGTGCGGCGGGCCCATCCGGGCCACGCGCCCGCCCTCCTGATCGATCAGGATCGGCGCGTTCCAGCCCACCGCCGCGCGCAGATCGCCGGTCAGCCGGCGCAATTGATCCGGGGTGTCGATATTGCGGGCAAAAAGGATAAAACCCCATGGGTCAGCGCGGGCGAAGAAATGCCGCTCTCCGGGCAAAAGCTGGGGCCCCGCGCAACCAAGAATAAAGGCCCCGCGGCGCATGGTCAGCGCGTCACAACCGGAATGCAGGCGGCGTTTTCGGCCAGAAGCGCGGAACAAAAGCGGCGGGCGTCGTTGATATCGGCAAATCCCATCGCACGCAGCCGGTAAAAGCTGCGCCCGGCCGATTGGGCCTTTTGAATAACCCTTTTCTTATCAACCATATAGGCGCCAAAGCGGCTTGCCAGACGGTCCCATTCGGCGCGCGCCAGCGCGTCATTGTCAAACGCCCCAAGCTGCACCAGCCTTGTGCCCTTGGCCAGGGTGGCAGCATCGACATCGATACTGGCCGCCGTGGCCGAGACGGCAATCGCGCCCTTGGAGGCTTTGGCCACAATCTCGGCGTCGGGACGGTTTTTGGGCCGGGGTGAGCGGCTGACGCCCGGGGTGGAGGTGGATATGCGCCCGTCTGCCCCGGCTTCTGCACCTTTTGCCGAGGTTGCGGCCTGCACCGCGCGCTGCGCGCCCTGAAGGGCGGCCAGAACCGGATCGCTTGGGGCCGGATCGGCGGGCGGGGCCTTGGGCGCCGTGGTTTCAGCGACAGTTGCGCCCTGCTCCGCGAGGGGCGTTTGAGCCCCTGCGCCTGCAGGTGAGGCAGCGGTATCGGCGGCAGTGGCTGTATCGCTCGCAGCCTCGGTTTCCGAGACCGGCGGCAGGGCATTGGCCCGGGTCAGCTCAACCGGCTGGGGCGCCAGAACCAGACGTTCAGGCGGGGCGGCGGCCACGCCATCGGCCTGCACCGCATTGACCGCAAGCCCCTGATAGGCCGCCTGAGTGCCGCCCGGATCTTCGGGTTGAACCCGCATCGGCCCTTCCAGCGCGCGCACCACGGGCACACCCGTCACATCGCGCACCGTCAGCTTGTAACCCCAGAGCACCAGCCCGGCCAGCAGCGCCACCGAGGTGATCGCGCCGACCCAGTTGAGAAATCTGCTTACGACGGCAACACCGGTTGCCTGTCCGGCATCCTCTGCCGGCTCGTCGGAATATCCATAAGGATCCGTCACGCCCATTTTCGCCTCTTGCCCGTCCGGCGGTTTTCCACCGTGTTGGTTTATCCACTGCTCTGTCCCGACCGGCGGCGCCTTGTCAGCGCATTTCTTCCAGCGGGGTCACCCCAAGGATACCAAGACCGGCGGAAATAACAACGGAAACGGCCCTTGCAAGGGCGATTTTCGCCTGCGAGGCGGCCTCGTCCTCCTGCACAAAGCGCAATTGAGGCAATTCGTTGCCGCGATTCCACAGTGCATGGAACTCCGAGGCCAGCTCGTAAAGGTAAAAGGCAACGCGGTGCGGCTCATGCGTGCGGGCAGCGATTTCCACAAGGCGCGGCCATTCGGCGATCTTTTTGGCGACGGCAAGCTCGGCCTCATGGGTGATCTGCGACAGATCGGGCGCGTCCGGCGCGGCCAGCCCCGCCTCGGCGGCGCGGCGCAGCACCGAATGCACGCGGGCATTGGCGTATTGCACGTAAAAGACCGGGTTGTCCTTGGATTGATCCAGCACCTTGTCAAAATCGAACTCCAGCGGCGCGTCGTTCTTGCGCGTCAGCATCACAAAGCGGGTCACATCGGGGCCCACCTGATCGACCACATCGCGCAACGTCACGAAAGTGCCTGCGCGTTTGGACATCTTGAACGGCTCGCCGTTCTTGAACAGCCGCACCAGCTGGGTCAGTTTGATATCCAGCGGCGTCTTGCCATCCGACAGCGCCGAAACCGCCGCCTTCATCCGTTTGACATAGCCGCCGTGATCGGCGCCAAACACATCAATAAGCGCGTCGAAGCCTCTGGTAACCTTATCATAATGATAGGCGATGTCGGGCGCGAAATAGGTCCAGCTGCCATCGGATTTCTTGACCGGCCTGTCGACATCGTCACCATGTTCGGTCGATTTGAACAGCGTCTGAACGCGCGGTTCCCAATCTTCGGGCTTTTTGCCCTTGGGCGGCTCAAGCGTGCCCTCATAGATCAGACCCTTGCCGCGCAGATCCTCGATCGCCGCTTCGATCCGTCCCGATCCATACAGCGATTTTTCCGAATAAAAGACATCCATCGTGATGCCCAGCGCGGCCAGATCGGCGCGGATCAGCGCCATCATCTTGTCGGTGGCAAACTCGCGCACCTCGTCCAGCCAATGCTCTTCGCCTTTGCCAACATAGGCATCGCCCACCTTGGCCTTCAGCGCCTCGCCCACCGGGATCAGATAATCGCCGGGATAGGTGCCATCTTCGAACGCTACCTTCTGACCCAGCGCCTCAAGATAGCGCAGATAGACCGAGCGCGCCAAAACATCGACCTGCGCGCCGCCGTCGTTGATGTAATATTCGCGCGTCACCTCATGGCCCGAGAAATCCAGAAGCGCCGACAGCGCATCGCCGAAAACCGCGCCGCGGGTGTGGCCGACATGCAATGGTCCGGTGGGGTTGGCCGAGACAAATTCGACATTCACGCGGCTGCCCTGCCCCATGGCCGAGCGTCCGAAATCGCGGCCCCCGGCAAGGGCGGCGGCAATGACCGATTGCCAAAGTGACGGCGCCAGCGTGAGGTTCAGAAATCCGGGGCCTGCAACGGCGGCATCCGCGATCCGTTCGTCCTCTGACAATGTGGCGGCCAGCGCATCGGCGATCGCGCGCGGCTTTAGCCCCGCAGGTTTGGCAAGCACCATCGCGGCATTGGTTGCCATATCGCCATGGGCGGCATCGCGCGGCGGCTCGACCGTGACATTGGCAAAGTCCAGCCCCGCAGGCAGCACGCCCTGAGCGGTCAATTTGTCCAGTGAGCTAAGGACAAGCGTACGGATTTCCGTGAACAGGTTCATCAAATCGGCCTTTTTGAGTTCAGGCGCGGGTTTACCACGGCCAGAGACAAGGTCAACGTCGCCTGATCGCCTAGTCTGATTTGCGGGCTTTGGCCCCGGATTTCGGTTTGGCAAGGGCCGCTTTGCTTCGCGGGGCCTTTGCGTTTTGTTCTTTTGCCACGGCAGAGCTATCTTTTTGCGGTTCGCGCGCGGCCTTGGCGGCTTGGGCTTCGGCGCGCGCGGCGGCCTTTTCGGCTTCGGCCTCGGCTTTTTCAGCTTCGGCTTCGGCCTTGGCGGCGGCTTTTTCGGCTTTCTCCGTGGCTTTGGCGGCTTCGGCTTCAGCGCGTGCGGCTTCGGCCTCGGCCTTTTTGACCCGTTCGGCGCGTTCTGCCAAAAGCTCTTTTGACGCCATATAAATCAGGATCGATCCTTCGGGGGCGCGCGGCGTTTCTTCGCCCACCATCAGATGTATATCGCCCGATGGCAGGATCCGCGCCAAGAGGATCGCCTCTTCATGCTCCTCGCGCCAATCCTCAAGCGTCTCGCCCTCGCCCAATTCATGCTGCGCAAAGCCCCAGCCCGAGCGGATCAGGTCCAGAAGTTCGGTAAAGGTCTTGCCCTGCGCGAAAATGCGTCCGCCAAGGGTTGCGGGAAGCGCATGGCGCGTGCCGCCGTCCTTTTCGACCTCGCGGGCCAGTTGATAACTGTTTTCGCGGCCAAACTCAGGCGCCAGATCGGTGGCGACAAGCGTGTTATAGGCATCATTGTCGGTGGCAGTGACAAGCACCGAATAGGCCATCGCCTCGACCTTGCGCTCGGCCGCTTCGGACAGGATATCGCCGAAAAACGTCGGCAGGCCCTGCCGGCGCGCGGCGCGCAGATGCCCATGGTTGGGATCGCTCAGCAGAACCGGCACCCCGGCCTCGTTCAGCGCCTTGGCAAAGCCGGTCGTAAAGCGCGAGCCGCCGACCATCAGGATCCCCGGGCGGTCCGCCCCGGTCAGACCCAGCGCCCGCGCCAGTGGTCTGGCGCTGAAGCCGTGGATGACCACGGTGGCGGCCACCAGAACAAAGGCCAACGGGCCGATCAGCCCGCCGTCCGCGACCCCCAGACCGGCAAGCCTTTCGCCAAACAGCCCGGCAACGGCCACCAGAACCACGCCGCGCGGACCCATCAGCGCGATCAGCAGCTTCTCGCGCCACGGAAGGCCGGTTCCCACCAGTGACAGCGCCACGGTAACCGGACGCACCAGCACCACAACGATGGCGACAAAAGCGGCGGCGTGCCAGTCAAGCTGCGCCAGCTGATCAAACTCAAGCCCCGCCGCCAGCAGGATAAACACCCCCGACACCAACAAAACCGTGGCATGTTCCTTGAACCGGCGCAGCTCCTCATAGGATGGCAGGCCGGAATTGGCGATCACCACGCCCATCAGCGTCACCGCCAGTAGGCCGCTTTCATGCAGCACCCGGTTGGCCACCGCAAAGATGCCCAAAAGCACCACAAAAAGCAGCGGCACCTTCATATATTCGGGCACATAGCCGCGCTTGAAGGCCGCCGCCAAAAGAAACCCCGCCGCCAGCCCCAGAGCCGAGGCAACAAGGATACCCAGAACCAGCGCCCCCACGGCCGAGCCGGGGTCGGTCGCGGTACGCGCAACCAGAACCACCTCGAAGGCCAGAACCGCCGCCAGCGCGCCGATGGGATCGTTGACGATCGCTTCCCATTGCAACAGGGCCGCCGGGCGGCGCGACAGCCGTGCCTGCCGCAAAAGCGGGGCGATGACGGTGGGGCCGGTGACGATCATGATCCCGCCAAAAACCGCCGATGCCTCCCAGCTCAGCCCGGCGCCATAGCGCAGGGCAAGGGTCGACAAAAGCCAGCCCAGCGGCGCGCCGATCACCACCAGCCGCAGCACCCCATGCGCGGCATCGCGCAGCGAATGGAAGTTCAGCGTCATGCCGCCTTCGAACAGGATGATCGCCACGGCGATGGATATCATCGGCTCCTTGAGCGGGCCAATGTCGCGCGCGGGGTCAAATAGCCCGGTCACCGGGCCGATCACGACACCGGCCAGAAGCATCAGGACAATCGCCGGCAAATTTAGCCGCCAGGCCAGCCATTGCGCCCCGACGCCGATCGCCCCGACCATGGCAAAAGCGGTTACCGGATCAATCGCGCCTTGGGTGTTAATAGCCATTCAATGCGATCCTTGTGTCACAATCTCGCCGCTTCCGGTCAGGCGGGCATGTTCCTGAATGGCGAAACGGTCGGTCATCCCGGCGATATAATCGGCCACGATCCGCGCCAGTGCGGTTTCGCCCTCTGCCGCGGCCACATCCTTGCGCCATTGCTTTGGCAAAAGATCGGGCTCGTGCATGAAGAGCGGAAAGAGGTCGTTGATCACCTGCGTCACCTGCCGGCGCGTCACCACGACGCCGGGGGCACGGTACATGCGGTGAAACAGGAACTCGCGGATCACCTTGAGATCGCGCCAGACCGCCTCGCTGAACCGGATCATAGGCCGGCCGGCATTGCGAATATCCTCGACCGAGCCGGGGGCGGCCTCGCGCAGGCTGGCGCGGGCGACATCGATCACATCGGCCACAAGAATGCCGAAAAACCGGCGCAGCGCCTCGTGCCGGCGGCGGTAATAGTTCAGCCCGGGATAGGCGTCATCGACCTGCGCAAAGCATCCGTCCAGCAAAGGCAGCGCCGCCAGATCATCGGTCGAGAACAGCTCGGCCCTGAGCCCGTCGTGCAGATCGTGGTTGTTATAGGCGATATCATCGGCCAGCGCCGCAACCTGCGCTTCGCCGCCGGCATAGCTGCCCAGTTCCAGATCGTGGATGGCGTTATATTCAGCCAGCGCAAAGGGCAGATCGCCGGTGACGGGGCCATTGTGCTTGGCGATCCCCTCAAGGCTTTCCCAGGTCAGGTTCAGCCCGTCGAAATCGGCATAGTGACGCTCAAGCGAAGTGACGATCTTGAGCGCCTGCGCATTGTGATCAAAGCCGCCGTAGCCTGCCATCAGCGCATGAAGCGCATCTTCGCCTGTATGGCCAAAGGGCGGATGGCCCAGATCATGGGCCAGCGCCACCGCCTCGGCCAGATCCTCGTTCATGCCCAAGGCGCGGGCGATGGTACGGGCAACCTGCGCCACTTCGATCGAATGGGTCAGACGGGTGCGGAAATAATCGCCCTCATGTTCGATAAAGACCTGGGTCTTGTGCTTGAGCCGGCGAAAGGCGCTGGAATGGATGATCCGGTCGCGGTCGCGCTGAAAACAGGAGCGAAAGGCGCTTTCCTCTTCGGGCACGCGGCGTCCGCGCGAGCGCTGGGGAAAAGTTGCATAGGGTTCAAGCATATCGCCGCCAGTTCTTGTCGCGTCCTCTTTGGTTCCATATATTGCGAATGAGTGAAACTTGAAACCGGGACATTTGTCATGGAGCTTACCCTGCCGCCGAAAGTCACCGATCGCGCCTTTGCGCGGCTGGCCGAGATCAATGGCGAGAGCGGATCGCAGGCCCTGCGGGTTGCGGTCGAAGGCGGCGGCTGTTCGGGATTTCAGTATGACATAAAGCTGGACGAGCCGGAGCCGGGCGATCTGGTACTGGAAAGCGGCGGACAGAAGGTGATCGTCGACGAGGTGTCGCTGCCGTTTCTGGCCAATGCGGTGATCGATTTTTCCGATGAGCTGATCGGGGCGCGTTTTGTGGTCGACAACCCCAATGCAAGCTCGTCCTGCGGCTGCGGCACCTCTTTTTCGATGTAGAGAATATCCGGTTGCGGCGCTGCGCGCCACGATATTTTTTTCATTTGCCTTCGGCGAGGATATTTGTGCCAAGAGGAAGCCATGGCTTGACCTTGGGCGCAGGCTGGATCAGGTCGGGCGGATGAAAGAGTTCAATACGATCGTTCTGGGTGCGGGCGCTGCCGGCATGATGTGTGCAGCCCATGCCGGCGCCGGGGTTCTGGTTATCGATCATGCCAAGGCTGCCGGAGAGAAGATCCGGATTTCGGGCGGCGGGCGGTGCAATTTCACCAATCTTCATGCCGGGCCGGATAATTTTCTGTCGCAAAATCCGCATTTCGCGAAATCGGCGCTGGCGCGCTATACGCAGTGGGATTTTCTGGATCTGGTGGGGCGCCATGGCATTGCCTGGCACGAGAAAACACTGGGGCAGTTGTTTTGTGATCGCTCGGCCAGAGATATCGTTGCGATGCTTTTGGCCGAGATGGCGGCGGCGGGGGCCGAGGTTTGGCTGGACTGTCCGGTTCAGGGGCTGGTGCGGCGCGGCGAGTGGTTCACTCTGGAGACCGCGAGGGGGCCGGTTCGGGCGCGCAATCTGGTGATTGCGACCGGCGGCAAGTCGATCCCCAAGATGGGGGCGAGCGGCTTTGGCTATGAGGTGGCGGAGAAATTCGGCCATAGGGTGACGGAGACCCGCGCGGGGCTGGTTCCGCTGACCTTTTCAGGGGCGGTTCTGGAGGAGCTGAAGGCGCTATCGGGGGTATCACTGGAGGCGCGCGTATCTGCGGGCGGCACCGGGTTTGACGAGGCGCTTTTGTTTACTCATCGGGGGCTTTCGGGGCCTGCGGTCCTTCAGGTGTCGAATTACTGGCGCGAGGGGGCGGCGGTGCAGGTTGATCTTTTGCCCCGGCGCCCTGCGTTTGCCTATCTGCGCGAGCGGCGCGCCGAGGCGGGGCGCAAATCGATCACCACGATATTGGGGGAGCTTTTGCCATCGCGTCTGGCCGATGCGCTGGCCGCACGGAGGGGGCTGAGCGGGAATATCGCCGATTTTTCCGATGCGCGGCTGCAAGAGATAGCGGAAGGCCTGCATCACTGGTCGCTGCGACCGGCCGGATCGGAGGGCTATCGCACCGCCGAGGTGACATTGGGCGGGGTTTCGACCGAGGCGCTTTCGGCGCGCACCATGCAGTCGGCGCTGGTGCCGGGGCTTTATTTCATTGGTGAAGTGGTGGATGTGACCGGCTGGCTGGGCGGATATAATTTTCAATGGGCCTGGTCATCGGGCTGGGCTGCGGGCACGGCGATCGCGGCGGCGCAGGCGCGCGGGTCCTTGTCCCGGCCTGCCGTGACGGGCTAGGACTGGGCAGGATCGGAGGTGCATATGAAAATCGCGACATTCAACATCAACGGCATCAAGGCGCGCATTCAGGCGCTGACCGATTGGCTGGATGAGGCGGCGCCGGATGTGGCGCTTTTGCAGGAGATCAAATCGGTTGATGAGGGGTTTCCGCGCGAGATCTTCGAAGAGCGCGGCTATAATGTGGAAACCCACGGGCAAAAGGGGTTCAACGGGGTTGCGATCCTTTCGAAACTGCCGCTGGAGGATGTCACGCGCGGCTTGCCGGGCGATCAGGGTGATGAGCAGGCGCGCTGGATCGAGGCGACGGTGGTGGGCGACAGGGCGATCCGGATCTGCGGTCTGTACCTGCCCAATGGCAACCCGGTTCCGGGGCCCAAGTTCGATTATAAGCTGGCATGGATGGCGCGGCTGGAAGCGCGGGCGCGGGCGCTTTTGGAAAGTGAGGAGCCGGCCCTGATGGCGGGCGATTACAACATCATTCCCCAGCCCGAGGATGCCGCGCGCCCCGAAGCATGGGCCGAGGATGCGCTGTTTCGGATCGAAAGCCGCACGGCATGGCGGCGGATCGTGAACCTTGGCCTGACCGAGGCGTTTCGCGCGCGCAATCAGGCGCCGGGAAATTACAGTTTCTGGGATTATCAGGCAGGCGCCTATAACCGCAATGATGGCATCCGGATCGACCATTTCCTGATGACGCCGGAATGCGCCGATCTTATGACCGATTGCCAGATCGACGCCCATGTGCGCGGCGGCGAGAAGCCATCGGATCATGTGCCCGTCTGGGTGACGCTGGAGGCGTAAGGCGCTTTGCCAAAATCCGGCCCGTACAAGTCATGTTTTTGCCGCCTCCGGGGCCATAGTTCTGCCCGGTTCTCTGTATAGCACAAGGGTCTTGGCGTTGTTTGTGTGAACCGGTCAACGAGTGAGACTGTAAAGATGAGAACCTATCCGATCCCCTTTAACGAAGATGCGCGCGTAACGGCGGTCCAAAACGTGCCGGGGCTGACGCGCGACAATGAAGCTTTGTTCGATACGCTCTGCACTGCGGCGGCAAAGCTTTTCGAATGTCCCATCGCCCATATCAGCGTGGTCGAGCAAAACACGCAATGGTATAAATCGGTCGTGGGGATCGAGCTTGAGGAAATGCCCAAGAACAGCTCGTTCTGCACCCATACCATCATGACCGAAACGCCCATGGTGGTGCCTGATCTGAGCCGGAGCGCAAAGTTCATGGACCATCCGATGGTGGCCGTGGGCGGCCCGCAGGCGCGGTTTTATGCCGGGGTGCCCCTGATCCTGTCGTCGGGCTTTCGTTTCGGCAGTCTTTGCGTCCTTGATTTTGTCCCTCACAAGACGCCGGCGCAAAAAGAGCTTGATACGCTTGAAGAACTTGGCCGGGCGGTCGTCGCCGCGCTTGAAAAAGCCCCCGCTCAAAGCCCGCCCGAACCCGGCACTGCCGGTCATGATGCATTTCTGGCGCTGGTCGGGCACGAGCTGCGCACCCCGCTGACGATCACGCAAGGCGCGCTGCGGCTGCTGGAGGCGCGGCTTGACGATGAGCTTAGCGCCAAACTTGCCAAAAGCTCACTCAAGGCAAACGGTCATCTGACCAAGCTGATCGACGCGGTCCTGAAATTCAGCGACGCGCGGACAGGAGAGTTGAGGCTGAACGAGGAAGCGATTGAGCTTTCGTCACTGATCGAGGAGCTTCATCTTGATCACGCGGCCGCCATGTCCGAGGCCGGGAAGATGTTTGATGCCCCTGTGTGCGACGTGCCTCAGCCTGTTCTGGCGGATAAAGAGCATCTTAAGATCTGTATCATCTCACTGCTGATGAATTCGGTTCTGCATGGCGGGGCGAGCATCGGCATCACCTCGCGGCTGGATAAAAATGGCGATATCGAGATTTTGATCCGCGACGATGGGCAGCTAGACGGAAACGTGGAACTTTCCAGGCTTTATGAGCCATTCGTTGTGGGCGGCGATCTGTCAAAGCGCGGCACATCGGGCGGGCTTGGCCTTGGGCTTCCGCTGACGCGCCGTCTGGTGGAACTTCACGGTGGCGAGTTTGAGGTTATCGCCGACCCGGAGAGAACAACCGCCTGTATTCGCCTGCCGAAATGGCGATTGCAGGGCTGAATGCGGTACTCAGGGCACCGGAGAGGTAAGTGACACGCCGGACATTGCTGCCCGGCGCTTTGAATTTTGATCATCTGTTTTCGGGCGCGGCCGACAGGCTCAATCGTCGCGATGGACCTTTTCGCGCCGCTCGTGGCGTTCCTGCGCCTCAAGCGACATGGTCGCGATCGGGCGCGCATCCAGACGTTTGAGCGAAATCGGCTCTCCGGTTTCCTGGCAATAGCCGTATTCGCCTTCTTCGATGCGGCGCAGC
>JASBSV010000026.1 GCA_030148745.1 Paracoccaceae bacterium | reverse complement strand
TCGAAACCCTCCGGCTCGACCGGGCGGGCGCGCAGACCGGGGGCATGGGCCTCAAGCGCCAGAGACACGCCCGAAGTCAGGCCGCCACCGCCGCAACAGATCAAAACATCGCCGCCCGATATCCCCGCCTCGCCCGCCTGCGCGGCGATCTCAAGCCCAAGGGTGCCCTGACCGGCGATCACCTGTTCATTGTCGAAAGGTTTGATCAGGGTCAGCCCCCGCTCGCGCGCGATCTGATCGCCGATCTGGTCGCGGTCCTCGCCGGCGCGGTCGTAAAGTACGACCTCGGCGCCCAAGGCGCGGGTGTTGTCGATCTTCTGGCGCGGCGCATCGGCGGGCATGATGATCACCACAGGCGCCCCGGCCTCGCCCGCCGCCCGCGCAACGCCCTGCGCGTGATTGCCCGAGGAATAGGCGATGACCCCGCGCGCAAGCGCATCGGCGGGCAGGGCGGTCAGGGCCGATTTGGCGCCGCGATACTTGAACGATCCTGTATGTTGCAGGCAGTCGGCCTTGACGAAAACCCGCCGCCCCGCGATCTCGTCCAGAAACGGCGATGACAAAAGCGGCGTGCGGCGGATATGAGGGCGGATCCGGCGTTCGGCCGCTTCGATCATGTCAAGGTTCATCGCATCATCTCCAGCCAGCGGTGGATCGCCTCAAGGCTTTCAGGCTCGTCCAGAAACGGGACATGCCCGCGCCCGGGAACCTCGGCGCGGATCATGTCGGGGCGGCGGCGCTGCATCTCATCGGCGGTTTCTGCCGACAGGATGTCCGAGTTGGCGCCGCGGATCAGTGCAAGGGCAAGCCCCGCCATCGCGTCGAACCGGGGCCAGAAATCGGCGGGCGGCGCGGCCTTGGCCGCTGCCAGAACCGCATCGCGCAGTTTCGGATCATAGGTCAGATCCAGCCCCCGCTCGCCCTGCCGGGTGTGACGCTCGACCTCCTCGGCCCAGCGGCTTGCCGGCACATTCTCAAACCCCGGCATCAGCGCCGGCATCGCCGCGGCCATCTCGGCACGGCTGGCAAAGGCGGGCCTGCGCCCCAGATAATCGGCGATGCGGGCCATCCCTCCGGTGGCGATCTGCGGCCCGATATCGTTCAGACAGACGCCCATCAGGCGCTCATGCGCCGTTGCCGCCAGCGTCATGGCAATCAGCCCGCCGCGCGATGTGCCCAGAACGGCGGCTTTCTCCAGCCCCAGATGATCGAGAAGCTCGACCGTATCGCGCGCCTCGGTTTCAACCGAATAGCTGTGAAAATCCGCCGCGCGCTCCGATGCGCCGCGCCCGCGCGCATCCAGCCGGATCAGGCGCAGACCGCTCAGATGCGGCGCCAGATAATCGAAATCGCTTCCATCGCGCGTCAGGCCGGCCAGACAGACAAGGGGCAGCCCCGCGCCCTCGTCGCGATAGGCCAGGCTCAGGCCATCCGATGTCGTAAAGCGCTTCACAAAGAGGCCGCCAGTTCCGGTATCGTGGTCAGATCGGAAAGCGTATTATCGGGCACCCATGGCAGGCGGTCCACAGGCTCACCCGCGCGGTTGACCCAGACCGTCTGAAACCCGTATCCCGCCGCCGCCGCCGCGTCCCAGCCATTGGACGAGACGAACAGCACCTCGCGCCGGTCGGTGCCAAACCGCTGGCCCACAAGGTCATAGACACTGGAATGAGGTTTGAAGATGCCCACGCTTTCGACCGACAAAAGATCGTCCAGAACATCGCCGACCCCGGCCGACTGAACCGCCCCTTCAAGCATCGCGGGCGATCCGTTCGACAGGATCGCGGTATTCATCCCGTTGGCCTTTAGCTGCGTCAGCATGGCGGGAACCTCGGGATAGGCCGAAAGCTCCCAGTAAAGCGCCAAAAGCCGCTCGCGCAGCTCAGGATCGGACAGAGAGGAGGCCTCAAGCGCCCAGTCCAGCCCGTTCTGGGTCACCTCCCAGAAATCGGTATGGGCGCCCGCAACGGCCCGCAGCCAGCTGTATTGCAACTGCTTGAGCCGCCAGTCGCTGGCCACCTTCTGCCAGAGCTTGCCAAAGGCCTCGCGGCCCGGCTCGGCGGCAGCCTCGCGCGCAGCGGCAGAGACATCGAAAAGCGTGCCATAGGCATCGAAAACGCAGGTTGTGATTGGCATGGGGGGTCCTCCTTGTCGCGGCGAGATTGGCACAGGGCGCGACAGCGTTAAAGGGCCGTGTTAACTTTGTTTCAGGCCGGCCCCGGGCGCCGGTCCGTAAACAAAAGGACGACACAGAAAATGGCGACGGTCGAAGACCTTATGGCCCAGATCCGCGATCTTGAACGGCGGATCGAAGGGCGGCTTGATGAAAAACGCGATCAGTTTGAATATACGCTGCGCGAAGGCCGTGTGCATTTTGAGCGCGGCGTGCGCCGGCGCCACCGCGCCCTGCGCATCCGGCTGGGTGCCTTTCTGGCCCGCACAAAGCCGCTGACGGTGCTGACCGCGCCGGTGATCTATTCGGTGATCATCGGCTTTGTGACGCTGGATATTCTGGCCTCGCTCTATCAGGCGATCTGCTTTCCGGTCTATGGGATCGCCAAGGTCCGGCGGCGCGACTATATCGTCTTTGACCGCCACCACCTGTCCTATCTTAACGGGCTTCAAAAGCTGAACTGCCTTTATTGCGCCTATGGCAACGGGCTTTTGGCCTATGTCTCCGAGATTGCCGGGCGGACCGAGCAATACTGGTGCCCGATCAAACACAGCCGGATGCCCCGGCGGGTTCATTCGCGCTATTCGGGATTTCTCGATTACGGCGATGCCGAGCATTTTCAGGACGGTCAGGAAGAATTGCGCCAAGCGCTGGCCGAAGAAGAGCGCGCGCAGCAAAAGCCGGAAAAACAGCCCTAGCCGCGCAGGCCCTCAGGCCAGGTTTTCGGGCTGCGCCATTCCCAGAACGTGATAGCCGCCGTCAACGCAGATGATCTCGCCGGTGGTCGATGCGCTCTGCTCCGAGGCCAGATAAACCGCCGTGCCGCCCACCGCCTCAAGCGTCGCGTTCGAGCGTAGCGGCGCATTGGCCTCGGTCGCGCGATAGGTCTTGCGCGCCCCGCCAATCGCCGCCCCGGCCAGCGTTTTCATCGGGCCGGGCGAGATGGCGTTGACGCGGATGCCGTCGGGGCCAAGGTCATTGGCCAGATAACGCACCGCCGATTCCAGCGCCGCCTTGGCCACACCCATGACGTTGTAAAACGGCGTCACCCGGTTCGAGCCCTGAAAGGTCAGCGTGATGATCGACCCGCCCTGGGTCATCATCGGCGCCGCCCTGCGGGAAACATCGATCAGCGAATAACAGGAAATATTGAGCGAATTCAGAAAGTTTTCGCGGCTGGTGTTGATGAAACGGCCGGTCAGCTCGTTCTTGTCGGAAAAGGCGATCGCATGAACCAGAAAATCGATGCTGCCCCAGCGGTTCTTGAGCGTCGTGAACACCCGGTCCAGCGATGCATCATCGGTAACGTCGCAATCGACCAGAATGTCGGACCCCACCCCTTCGGCCAGCGGTGCTAGGCGCTTGCCAAACCCCTCGCCCTGATAGGTAAAGGCCAGCTCGGCGCCCTCGCCGTGCAGGGCCTTGGCGATGCCCCATGCGATGGAACGCTCGTTCGCAACCCCCATGATCAGGCCGCGTTTTCCCTTCATCAAATCAGGCATCTTGATTATCCGCTGTATTTTGAAAGCAACATGGAACCGTTTGTACCGCCAAAGCCGAAGCTGTTGGTCATGACCGTATCAAGCCCGGCATTTTCGACCAGCTTGGTCGCAATCTCCTCGGGCTTCAGTGCCGGATCGAGCGTTTCGATATTGATCGACGGGGCAATGAAATCGCCCT
Source organism: Paracoccaceae bacterium (assembly GCA_030148745.1). GTDB lineage: Bacteria > Pseudomonadota > Alphaproteobacteria > Rhodobacterales > Rhodobacteraceae > JASBSV01. The sequence continues at coordinate 2,496 of JASBSV010000026.1, read as the reverse complement.
GCAGCATCAGCAGGCAATAGATCGCCTCCTGCGCGCCGGTGGCGCCCTGGCTGTGGCCGGTCATCGATTTGGTCGAGCTGATCGGCGGGGTCGCGCCTTCGCCGAACACCTGACGCACCGCCTGAACCTCGCCGACATCGCCCACCGGGGTCGATGTGCCATGGGCGTTGATATAGCTGACCTTGCGGCCCTCGGGCAGGGTCTGCAGCGCCAGCTGCATCGCCCGGGCGCCGCCTTCGCCCGACGGGGCAACCATGTCGGCGCCGTCGGATGTGGCGCCAAGGCCGGTCACCTCGGCATAGATCTTGGCGCCGCGGGCGCGGGCGTGCTCCAGCTCTTCCAGAACCACGATGCCGCCGCCGCCGGCAATGACAAAACCGTCCCGGCTGGCGTCAAAGGCGCGCGAGGCAGTGGTCGGCGTGTCGTTATATTTCGAGCTCATCGCGCCCATCGCGTCAAAGAGGCACGAAAGCGTCCAGTCAAGCTCTTCGCCGCCGCCGGCGAACATGACATCCTGCTTGCCCATCATGATCTGCTCGGCCGCATTGCCGATGCAATGCAGAGAGGTCGAGCAGGCCGAGGTGATCGAATAGTTGATGCCCTTGATCTGAAACGCCGTCGACAGGTTCGCGCTGATGGTCGAGGACATGCATTTGGGCACCGCAAAGGGCCCGATCCGCTTGGGCGAGCCTTTTTCCAGAACCGTCTGATGCGCCACCAGCATCGCCGAGGTCGACGGCCCGCCCGATCCGGCGACAAGACCGGTGCGCGGGTTGATGACATCGCTCTGCTCAAGACCGGCATCGGCAATCGCCTGCTCCATCGCGATATGGGCATAGGCCGCGCCGGGGCCCATGAAGCGCAGGCGGCGCTTGTCGACATGTTCGGTCACGTCGATTTTCAGCGTTCCGGCGATCTGGCTGCGAAAGCCATGCTCGGCCATCTCTTCGCAGAACTCCACGCCGGATTTCCCCGCCCTCAGGCTGGCTTCGACTTCGGCGGCATTATTCCCGATGGGCGATACGATCCCCAGACCGGTGACGACAACACGGCGCATTGGCGCTCTCCTCGTTCGCGATCAGCTCTCGGAAAGAGCGACCTTCATATCCTTGACTTCATATATGGTCTCGCCGTCCGCTTCGACACGTCCGTTGGCCACACCCATCGTAAGGCGCCGGGTCTGGATCGCCTTGGTGAAATCCACGTAATAGGTCAGCATCTTGCGGTCCGGGCGCACCATCCCGGTCAGCTTGACCTCGCCCACGCCCAGGGCATAGCCGCGCCCCTGCCAGCCGCGCCAGCCCAGATTGAAACCGGTCAGCTGCCACAGCCCGTCCAGACCCAGACAGCCGGGCATGATCGGATTGCCGGGAAAGTGGCATTCGAAAAACCACAGATCGGGCGTGATGTCGAATTCGGCTACCACATGGCCCTTGCCATGCTGCCCGCCGTCTTCGCTGATATCGGTGATCCGGTCCATCATCAGCATCGGCGGCATCGGAAGCTGCGCGTTGCCGGGGCCGAAAAGTTCGCCACGGGCGCATTTCAGCAGCCCGTCCTTGTCAAAGGATGTCGGAAATTCTGACATGCCTGTCTGCCCCCTCGGATTTGGTCTTTGTTGACTTTGTCCTCTACCATCCCCCTTTGAGGGCTGGCAAGAGCGGGCACCCCCGGTCAAGTAATTCTAATTGAAACTTGCGCTCATAAGGCGTTATAAATGCTACGGTAGCAAACACCGGTGACATCATGACCCCAAAAGCGATGGAACGTGGAACGAAATGGCTGCATGGCGCGGGGCTTCGCCCGACGCGTCAGCGCGCGCTGCTTGCGGCGCTTTTGGTGGGTGACGGCCATAACCGCCATGTCACTGCAGAAAGCCTTTACGAGGCCAGCCGCGGCTCGGGCGAGAAAGTGTCGCTTGCGACGGTCTATAACACGCTGCGCGCCTTTTGTGACGCCGGGCTGATGCAGGAGGTGACGGTCGAAGGGTCGAAAAGCTATTTCGATACCAATATGGCCGATCACCCGCATTTCTACTGGGAAGACACGGCCGAGCTTACCGATGCCCCGGCGGATGAGCTTCGCATCCTCTCGCTGCCCCGGCTTCCCGAAGGGGCCGAGTTGAGCAAGGTCGATGTGGTGATCCGTCTGCGCAAGGCCTGAGCGGCGCGCGATTTTTGCGGGTTTTCGGATGGGGCGCCCCGGGCGCCCTTTTTCTTTGCCTGAAGCGTTTCGCGTTTACCTTGAGTGGTTCAGGTTTAACGCGAAATCTTCCAGGCTTTGTCTTTAGCTCGCGTGGCCCCGCGGCGGCTCAGAACCACTGCCCCGGCTCCATCAGGCCCAGATCCAGAAGCTGCTGGGAATGCCACTCGAACGGGGTCGAGTTATGCCAGCGGAAACTGTCGATCTCGAAGGTCGAGCCGGGATTGGTCTTGAGCGCCTTGGCGGTTCTGAACGAACAGATCGCGGCGGTGATATTGTGATGCCACGGGCAGG
>JASBSV010000025.1 GCA_030148745.1 Paracoccaceae bacterium | reverse complement strand
GGCCCGGCAATGTCCGAGACCGAGGTTTTGCAGGCGCTGGAGCTGGGCTGGCGCGCGGTTGACCGGGATGCCGATGTTCTGGTCGTGGGCGAAATGGGGATCGGCAACACCACTTCGGCAGCAGCCATTGCGCTGGCGCTTTTTGGCGGTGCGCCCGGGGACTGGACGGGCCGCGGCACCGGCGTTGATGCCGCCGGTGTCGCCGTCAAATCGCGGGTTGTGGCCGAGGGGCTTGCGGCAAATCCCGGCGCAGTGGGCAACGGGCTTGAGGCGCTGCGCTGTCTTGGCGGGCGCGAGCTTGCCGCGATGGCCGGGGCGATTGCCGGGGCGCGGGCGGCGCGCATTCCGGTGATCCTTGACGGGTTCATCTGTTCGGCGGCGGCCGCAACGCTGCATGGGGCCGAAAAATCGGCGCTGGATCATGTCGTGGCAGGCCATGTTTCGGCCGAAGGCGCGCATCGCGCGCTGCTGTCGCATCTGGGCAAAACGCCGCTTTTGTCGCTGAATATGCGCCTTGGCGAAGGCTCGGGCGGGACATTGGCGATCAATGTTCTCAAAAGCGCGGTTGCCTGCCTGAGCGGCATGGCGACCTTTGCCGAGGCCGGCGTCAGCGACGGCTAAAGAGTGTCGCGTTTAACTTGAGACTTCAGCATCACCTATCGCGTTGAAATCTTTGATTTCAGGCAGCGTTAGGTCAGTCTGGTTTAACGCGAAATACTTCAGGCGCGCCCGCCGGGCGTGTCGGCCGGATCGGGCTGCAGCGCTGGCTCATCTGGCGCGCGCTCGTCGTGCTCAGGCAACGGTGCCGGCTGGGGATCGAGGCTGGCCACAAGGGCGGTCTCGAACTCTTTGTTAAGGGCGCGGGCGTGTTTGACGTAAGCGGCATTCTTGTCAACCGGAATGGCCGGGTCCCACAGTTCGGCCAGCTCGCGCATGGCCTGCCGATCCATGGTAAAGAAGGTATGTTCGATTGCCCCGGCCTGATAATCGGACAGCCCCATCTGTTCCAGAACATAGCGCCCGGCGCGAAGTGAGCTGTCAAACAGCTCGCGCACGATGTCATTGGCCCCGGCGCGGTAAAGCTCGAACACATGCACCCGGTCATGGGCGCGCGCGACGATGTGAATATCGGGTCTTTCGCGGCGCGCATAGGCCACCAGCTTGGTCGCCGCCGCCCTGTCGTCCAGCGCCACGACCAGTATTTTAGCCGTCTCGAAACCGGCGGCGTGAAGGATATCGGGCCGCGTGGGATCGCCCAGAAACGCCTTGAACCCGAACTGCCGCATCAGCTGGATCGTTTTCAGATCATGATCCAGAACCGTCGTCTGGAACCCGCCCAATTGCACCAGACGGTTGACGATCTGCCCAAACCGCCCGGTTCCGGCGATGATGATCGGCTGTTGTTCGTGAAAGTCTTCGGCTTCGGTGTCGGTTTTACTCTCGCTGGTACGGCGCGCCAGAACCTCGTATAGAATAAAGAAAAGCGGCGTCAGCAGCATTGACAGGGCAATGACCAGCAAAAGCGTTCCGGCCAGATCGGCGGGCAGAACATTCTGCTGAAGTGAGAAGCTGATCAGGACAAAGCCAAACTCACCCGCCTGCGCCAGCCCCAGCGCAAAGAGCCAATAGTCGCGCCCCTTGAGGCGGAACAGAACGCCCAGCCCGGCCAGAACCACGAATTTGATCGCCATGATGCCAAGCGCCAGCCCAACGATGGTCAGAGGGGCACCCAGAAAGGCGTTGAAATCGATGCCTGCGCCGACGGTGATGAAAAACAGCCCCAGCAACAGCCCCTTGAAAGGCGCGATGTCGCTTTCCAGCTCATGACGAAACTCGGAGTTGGCCAGAACCACCCCGGCAAGGAAGGTTCCCAGCGCGGGCGACAGCCCCACAAGGTTCATCAGCGCCGCGATGCCCACCACGATCATCAGCGCAAATGCGGTGCCAAGCTCGCGCAGGCGCGAGGCATGGACAAAGTGAAACGCCGGGCGCATCAGGAAAACCCCGGCCAGAATGATAAACCCAACCGCCGCCAGCGTGACCAGCGTCACCCCCCATCCCGGCAGCCCCTCAACCAGTGACAGGGCCGGGGTTTTATCCGCCGGTGTGCTGAGAAGGAGCGAGCCGTCAGGGGCAAGTTTCGGCGGCACGGGCATTGCCAGAAGTGGGAAAAGCGCCAGCATCGGGATCACCGCGATATCCTGCGTCAGCAGCACCGAAAAGGATGCGCGCCCCCCCGGCGTCTGCATCAGCCGCTTTTCGGTCAGCGTCTGCAGCACAATCGCGGTTGACGACAGCGCAAAGATCGCCCCCACCGCAAGCGAAACACCCGTCGGCTGGCCCAGCCACAGCGCGCCCAGCGTCACCAGCGCCCCGGTCGTCACGATCTGCAACCCGCCAAGCCCGATCAGCCGGTTGCGCATATCCCAAAGCGCGCGCGGCTCAAGCTCGAGCCCGATCAGAAACAGCATCATCACAACGCCGAATTCCGCGAAATGCCGCAGGTCGATGGTTTCCGACCCGGCCAGCCCCAGAACCGGGCCGATCACGATCCCGGCGATCAGATAGCCAAGGACCGAGCCAAGGCCAAAGCGCATCGCCAGAGGCACCGAAATCATCGCCGCCAAAAGATAGATCGTGGCCTGAAAGAGAAAACTTTCCATCAGCGGGTCCTGTTATCTGCTGCCGGGTCGAGCGTGGCGGCAGGGCGGCGATAAGACAAGGGCTAAGCCTGGCAAATCCGGCAAAACCGGGGATATGCGTCAAAGCGGCAGCGGTGCATCCGTTTTGAACTGATCCATAACGATCTGGCTTTGCACGCGCGCGACCGCCGGGTGGGGCAAAAGAACCTGATGGATCAGCCGGTTAAGATCAGCCAGATCGGCGCAATAGACCCGCAGCAGGTAATCGGCCTCGCCTGTCAGGGTCCAGGCGCTGATGATCTCGCGCTGAAGGGCAACAAGCCGGGCCAGGCTTTTGGCCCCTTCGGGCGCATGGCTGGCCATTTGAATCTGTACAAAGGCCTGCACTGTCAGACCGATCTGCGCCGGGTCAAGCCGGGCGTTATACGAACGGATGATCCCCGCGGCCTCAAGCCTTTGGCGCCGCCGCCCGGCCTGCGAGGTCGACAGGTTCAAAAGCGCACCCAGCTCATGCGCCGTCAGATGCGCGTTCTGTTGCAGGGCCGACAGAAGGCGGGCATCGGTGGAATCAAGCTTCATGCGGTAATCGGTCCTTATTTAGAAATATGTGCGAAGTTTGCGCATATATGGATGATATAATGCCGCGTAATGCGCAAAAGCGCCAGCCGTTTGGAGATATTCTTATACTCAACCCAGTCAGGAGGATCGCAATGGGCCCTTTTCCGCATGACGCCCCCAAAGCCACCATTTCCCCGCAAAACCCGGCCGGAACCGATGGGTTCGAATTCGTCGAATTCGCCCACCCCGAGCCGCAGAAGCTGCGCGATCTGTTCACCAGGATGGGCTATGCGCTGGTGGCGCGCCACCGGTCGCGGGCGGTGGAATTGTGGCAGCAGGGCGATATCAGCTATCTGCTCAACGCCGAGCCGGGCAGCCACGGCGCGGATTTCGTGGCCCGTCACGGCCCCTGTGCGCCGTCGAT
>JASBSV010000023.1 GCA_030148745.1 Paracoccaceae bacterium | reverse complement strand
TCGTAGCTGCCTTGATTATCGAACACCATCCGCACGGCCCGTGCACGTGTCTCAGGTGAATAGCGGTTCGCTCTGCTGTCCTTTTCCATGGCTCCAATCCTTCCTTGATTTGGAGCCTCCGGAAAACCCGGAGCGGTTCATTCAATGGTTTTGTCCGAGACATTCGGTGAGTCTTTGCGACGAACTTCCGCATAGGCCCGCAAATCCTTGGCCAATGTCTTGAGCACCGGAATGCCGAGAAGTCCTTCAATGCCAGAGCGGACCTGCGCCGACATCTCACGCTCGGCCAGAACACTGACCTGTTCGCCGTCGAACATGAAGAAATGCGCAAGCGTAAACGGCAGCAGGTTTTCTGCAATAAACTCACGAAACCAGTCCGCACGATCATTGCCCTGCAAGGCTCCAGCGCCAACCGCCTTGCGCGTTGTCCCCTGGAAGATATGGATTTCTTCATCTTGTGGGCGGTAAATCCCAGCATCGTTAAAATGCCAGATGCGCTGTATTTCCAGCGGCTCGTCATCATCATCGATAAAGGTCAACTTGACCGAGCAGGAATTCCGGCCTGCTTGCGTTGCACCTCTATGAAGGGCTTTTTCAAGAAAAGCCTTATAGGAAGTCGCAAGCCTTTCCTTGTCACCGCCCGAAAAAGGAGAGCGCGCAATAAGCGGTAAGCCATCACGGCCAAACATACCAAGGACAATGGCTTCAAATAGACTGGTCTTGCCATAGCCGTTTGGTGCGCCAATCAGGATGATATTCTTATCAGACGCCGGAGCAGGAAATTCGAAATTGGCCGTTGTATAGGCTTTCCAATCCCGAAGGGTAATTTGAGAAATATACATGTGCGTTTATTCGTCCACCTGAATACGGTCCAGAATATCATCGAAGGAGTCCCAAAGACCGGCACGGCGTTGTTTGCCGGTTTGCTCGACTTCCGCCTGCACCAATTCCTCGAACTCAGCAAACAAAAGCCCGCTTTCCTTGCAGGCTGCCTTAATCATGGACCGTCCATCTTTGTTATCGAGTAGTACGACGACATTGCGCGGCATTTACTTCTCCTTCTTGATCTCACGAACGCTCATTGGCCGTGCATTGGCATAAGTCCCGATCTCTGCTGACCAGATTTCGTGGATCAAATCAATTTCTTCTTGTGTGATCAAGGCTTGTCCAGTCTCCTTCTCAAGACCCCTAAGCCGCTCAAGGACTTCAGAGCGGGTCTGAAGCGTGAAAGGGCCAGGCACAAACGTGCCGCCGTCGGTAATCGTGATGCGCCCATCTCGCCGACGTGCCTGCCTGCGCTCCTTGTCGTTGCGAATAGAAACAAGCCAGTCGCGGAAATCCAGCAAGGGACCGAACTCCGTGTAGCCATACTCGACAAAGCCCTCAAGGCTGCGATCCTTCTCGACAACCGTGCATGTCCAGCAGCCAAAACGCGAGGATGTGCTCCCGCAGGACGGGGCATCGTCCTTTGAGGTAACAACAGGGCACTCACCGCCGCTTGCTTCGCGGTACAGGCGGATCAGCTTCAGGTGTGATCCGCCCCATGGCGGCTCATTCAGGGCAAGAAACTCCCACACATCATCTGTATCAAGCTCGACAATTGGCCGGTACACCATGCAGCCTTGCAGATCGTTGTGCTTGTTTAGCCGCTCGCCATTGTCGTAGCGGCCAACAGAGGCCGCGCGCGTGGCGCTTTCTGAACGTCGAACACCAAGCAGCAGTATCACTTGTCCGGCTGTATCGGCCAAACTCTTGATATAGCGGCTTGTCGGTAGAATTTTCATCCGGTCTGTGCACCACCGGAAGGAGCGATTGGGAGACGGATAGCCGCGTCCGATCAGATTGACCCAAAAAGATTGTTCCGGAGAAGGCCGCGTAATCTTTGTAATAACGGGCAATCCAAATGCGTCGGCAGCGCTTTGAATTTCATTTGTGCTTTCAATAATGTGCTGAACGACGAGCGGGCTTTCGACCAGAGTGTCATTCGCTACAATATGTACAGGCCGTTTTCTTTCACTGGGCGGCAATTTCATCAGCATTTCGAATGCAAGATGAGTGACAAGGGTGCTGTCTTTCCCTCCGGAGTATCCGATGATCCAAGGGTAATTGTGATCTTGACGGTACTCATCGAGCATATCAGCTTGAATCATTTCATAGGCTGAGGTGCTGTCCGGCTCCATCATTGCCGCTGCTGCGCTGTCTAGCCCCATCTTTTGCCCCATGATTCTGATTTTTCTGCTGTATCTTGTGTAGCAGCCGCATCCGCCTACTGTAAATTGCGGATCACACCTTGATACGCGGCGTGAGCGGTTCTTGCCATATCCCCATGCCTTGCGGATCGGCAGTGGCTTCAGCCAGGCAGGCTCATGGGGAACCAGTCCCCCGACATCGAGGGCCTCAAGCTCGGTTTGCAGGAGTTTGCACGCACAACCTATCCCAAACGGTCTACATTGGCTTGGCGCAGCCTTGCGGCGTCGCAGAAAAAACGCCCTTCTACGGCTTTCATTGATTTTCGGCTGTCAAACTACTCGAATGATCGGTTAGCACATGTTCCGAACTTCTGCTTTCCGGCCGTCACGCCGGGTGCTGCATCGCGGCGACCCAATTCGGCCGAGCCACTGCCATCGCACCCCAAATTTTGATCCGGGTCCCATCTGAGCCGGACGCGACTCCAATCCAACTCAGATTTGAGTGGAAAAATAAATCAATACGGTCCGACACTTACAATCTATTCACCAAATCGGCGCAGTCATCAGGTCCGGAGAATATCGGCCCTGAGAGACCGCTCCCGGGCCCTTTGGCGGCAGGCCCAGTGCTCAGCCCTTTCCGCATAACCCTCGAAAACAACGGAAAAATCCGGCCGCAACCGGATGGGGAGAACGCTTTCGCTGGGGCAAGTGGCGGAAGCGGTGGGATTCGAACCCACGAACGAGTTTCCCCGTTGCTGGTTTTCAAGACCAGTGCCTTCAACCACTCGGCCACGCTTCCGGCTCATGCGGGGCGGCGGCGTTGCTTGTTCTGACAGGCGCGGCCTTTGCCCCTTCGGCGGGATCTTTCCGCCGGGTCGGGCCTCCACGTAACGGCAAGGCAGCGATTCTGAAAGCGAATTGCGCGGGCTTAAAATTGCCCATGGCGCGCTCTGGTCTTTCAATGGTGCTGTATCGCCGCTAAACTGCCGCGGGAAACGGGATGCGGGACGGTTGAGCAGGCCCGACAAAAGACACACAGACTGCAACGAGATGTGCATCAAAGGGGCAAAAAATGGCAATTCGGTACCGTAGACGTCTTTCCCTTGCTCTGGCGGGGCTGGTTGTGCTTTCCGCCTGCACTAATGGCGCATCACCGTTCAACTTTGGCAAGAAATCCGCCGATGCCCCGGCTGCGGCGGCAGGCGATCGCGCGGTCAAACTGGTTGAGCGCGACGTCGAGGCCCCCGAAGCCTTTCAGGTGACCGATGCCGGCCTTTGGGATGGGCGCCCATCGCTCGGCGGTGTCTGGGTCGCCCATGCCGATGCCAAGGATCCCGAGCGGGTGATCATCCGCAATCAGGACAATGGCAAATTCGTCATCGGCGCCCTCTTTCATCGCGAGATTGCCACCCCCGGCCCGCGGTTTCAGATCTCTTCGGATGCTGCGGCGGCGCTTGGCATTCTGGCGGGGCAGCCGGCCCAGCTGAACGTGACCGCGCTGCGGCGCGAGGAGGTTCCCGATCCGGCAGTAAAGGCCACCACCACCGCCCTTGCCGCGCCGGGCCCGATCGAGACCAAGGCGCTTGATCCCATCGCCTCGGCCGCGGCCGCGCTGGACAAGGTCGAAGCCAAGGCCGCCGGTACAACCACCGAAAGCGCCCCGGCAACGGCCAGCGCCACAACGACGGCGCCCGCCACTGCGCCTCAGACCAAGGCGGCCGCATCCACCGCGCCCAAACCCAAGCCCCAGATGACGACGGCCAAGGCCCCGGCCAAATCCGCCTCGGCCCCGACCCGCGTTTCTGCGCTGGCCAAACCCTGGATCCAGATCGGCATTTTCAATGTCGAGGCCAATGCCCGAAGAACCGCCGACAACCTGCGTAAGGTCGGGATTGTGCCGGTTGTCAAAAATCAAACCAGCCAGGGCAAACCGTTCTGGCGGGTGCTTGTCGGGCCAGCCACCAACGCCGGCGAGCGTAAGGTACTGTTGGGTAAAGTCAGGGACATCGGTTTTGCCGACGCCTATTTCGTAACAAACTGATCTCGTAACACAACAAAAACAGCCGACCAAGGAGACCTGACCATGCCATTGCGCCTGCTCATCGCATTCTTCGCCGTCATCATCGGCGCCCTGCCTCTGCAGGCGCAGTTCGATACCCGCGCTAGGGCTGCCTATGTCTATGACATGGCGACCGACACCGTTTTGATGGCCAAGAACGCCGATGTGCCCGTGCCGCCGGCATCCATGTCCAAGCTGATGACCATCGACATCCTGTTCGAGGCGCTTCAGGACGGGCGCGTGACGCTGGATACAGAGTTCGGGGTTTCGGCAAAAGCGGCCAGCATGGGCGGCTCCAAGATGTTTCTGCGCGAGGGCAGCCGCGTGACCGTCGAAAACCTGATTCAGGGGATCGTCGTTCAGTCGGGAAATGACGCCTGTGTCGTTGTCGCCGAAGGGCTTGCCGGCACTGAAGAGGCTTTTGCCCGGCTGATGAACGAACGCGCCAAGGCGCTTGGCATGACCTCCTCGACCTTTGCCAATGCCTCGGGCTGGCCTGACCCCAACCAGCGGATGAGCATGCGTGATCTTGGTTTTCTGGCCCAGCGCATCATCACGAAATTTCCCGAATATTACGGCTATTTCTCGGAGCAGGAGTTCACATGGGACGGGATCACCCAGAAAAACCGCAATCCGCTTTTGAATCTGGGCATCGGCGCTGACGGGCTCAAGACCGGCCACACGCAGGAGGCCGGTTACGGCCTTGTCGGCTCGGCCATTCAGGCGGGGCGTCGGATCGTCTTTGTCATCAGCGGCCTGCAAAGTGAAAGCGCCCGCGCCGAAGAGGGTGAACGCATCGTCAACTGGAGCTTTCGCCAGTTCACCCAGAAAACCGTCGTCAAAAAGGGCGCGGTGATCGCCGATCTTCCCGTCTGGATGGGCGAGGTCGGAACGGTTGGCGCCACCCCGGCCGAGGATATATCGCTTTTGATCCCGGCCTCGATCAACAAAAACATCAGCGCCGAAATCTCCTATCAGGACCCGATTGAGGCCCCGATCAAGGCGGGCGACCGGATTGCCACGCTGACCGTCAAGGTCGGGGATCTGACGCCACGCGACATTCCCCTTGTCGCCCAGCAGGATGTCGCGCGCGGCGGTTTTCTTCCGCGGCTGCGCACCGCGGTCAAGGTTTTGCTGCGCGAGTTCAACGCGCGGGCCGCGGCGGCCAGTTGATTGTCGGGTGACATGGGCCTGTTCATTACCTTCGAAGGTATCGACGGATCGGGAAAATCGACCCAGGCCCGGCGCCTTGCACGTAGTCTCGAAAGCCGGGGGCATGATGTCGTTCTGACGCGCGAGCCCGGCGGCTCGACCGGGGCCGAGGAAATTCGCGAGCTTCTGGTCAAAGGCGATCCGGGCCGCTGGTCGGCCGAAACCGAGATCCTGCTGTTTACCGCCGCCCGGCGCGACCATCTGGAAAAGACCATCAAGCCGGCGCTGGATGCGGGCAAGATCGTCGTTTCAGATCGCTTTGCCGACAGCACCCGTGTCTATCAGGGCGCCGCGCGCGGCGAGCTGCGCCAATTGGTCGACCGGCTTCATTCGGCGGTCATCGCGACCGAGCCGGATCTGACTTTCATCATCGACATGGACCCTCAGATCGCGCTGCGCCGTGGTCTTGCGCGGCAATCGGGCGAAGACCGCTTTGAGGATCTGGGCCTTGAGTTTCAGCAAAAGCTGCGCGCCGGGTTTCTGGATCTGGCCAGGGATTTTCCGGATCGCGCCGTGATCATAGACGGCAATGGCGCCGAGGATCTGATCGCGCAAAAGGTCCTGACCTGCGCCGCCGGGGCACTGGCATGACCGAGGACACCACCCCCGAGGCCGACCGCGCACCGGGCGCGCCGCATCCACGCCAGACCCAGACGCTGCTTGGGCAGGAAGAGGCCGAGGCCGCCTTTCTGGATGCGTGGAACGGCGGGCGGATGCATCACGCATGGCTGATTTCGGGACCTCGCGGGATCGGCAAGGCGACGCTGGCATGGCGTCTGGCGCGGTTCCTGCTGGCCCAGCCGGAAGAGGCGGGCGGCGGGCTTTTCGGCGAGGCGCCGGGCGCGGCGGAAACGCTGGATGTCGCGCCCGATCATCCGGTTGCCAGACGGATGCTTGCAAACTCAGAACCCCGGCTTTTCCTGCTGCGCCGCGCCTATGACGAAAAGACCCAAAAATTCGCCGCCGATATCCGGGTCGACGATGCCCGCCGGCTGAAATCGTTTTTCTCCTTGTCGGCGGCAGATGGCGGGCAGCGGGCGGTGATCGTCGATGCCGCCGACGAGATGAATGTCAGCGCCGCGAACGCGCTTTTGAAAGTGCTGGAAGAGCCGCCGGCAAACACCACGCTGTTTTTGATCAGCCATCAACCCTCGCGGCTTTTGCCGACGATCCGCTCGCGCTGCCGGGCGCTGCGGTGCAGGCCACTGTCGCCCGGCGACATGGCAACCGCGCTGGCCGCTGCGGGGGTTGAGCCGCCGGCCAATCCCACCGCCATTGCCCAGCTTGCCGGCGGATCGGTGGGCGGGGCGCTGCGGCTGATCACGCTCGAGGGGCTGACGCTCTACGGCGATCTGATCGGGCTTTTGTCAAAGGCCCCCGGCATCGACCGCACCGCCGCCATCGCGCTGGCCGAACGCGCCGCGGGCCGCGGCAAGGAAGAAACCTATGCACAGCTTGTCGATCTTCTGGATTTATTTCTGGCGCGTGCGGCGCGTCTGGGCGCCACCGGCAGCGCCCCGCCCGAGGCCGCACCGGGCGAAGCGGCGCTGCTGGCGCGACTGTCTCCCACGCCCGCGATGGCCTGTGTCTGGGCAGAGTTGCAGCAAAATCTGGGCGCCCGCGCACGTCAAGGGCGGGCAGTCAACCTTGACCCTTCCGCGCTCATCCTTGATATGGTTCTAAGGATCGATGAAACCGCAGGGAAACTTGTGTCGGTCTGACGGATTTTTCCAAACCGGACACTTAAGATGACCGATAAACCCCAGATCGTCGACAGCCATTGCCACCTCGATTTTCCCGATTTCGATGGCGAGCATGAGGCGCTGATCCAGCGCGCGGCAGCGGCCGGTGTGGCGCGCATGGTCACCATCTGCACCAAACTGGCGAATATCGACCGGGTCCGGGCGCTGGCAGAAAAATACGAGCCGGTGTTTTTCGCCGCCGGCACCCACCCGATGAGCGCCGCCGAAGAGCCGCTGACAAGCCCCGAGGAACTGATCGCCCTGTCGCGCCATCCCAAATTCGTCGGTATTGGTGAGACCGGGCTGGATTATCACTATACCGCCGATAGCGCCGATATTCAGCAGCAAAGCCTGCGCATTCATATCGATGCCGCGCGCCAGACGGGCCTGCCGCTGATCATTCACGCCCGCGCCGCTGACGACGACATGGCCCGCATCCTGACGCAGGAACATCGCGCCGGGGCGTTCTCCTGTGTCATGCATTGCTTTTCCTCGGGCCCCGAACTGGCCCAGACCGCGCTGGATCTGGGGTTTTACCTGTCGATGTCGGGCATCGCCGCCTTTCCCAAAAGCCGCGATCTGCGCGAGATTTTCGCCGCCGCCCCGATCGACCGTATTCTGGTTGAAACCGACAGCCCCTATCTGGCCCCGCCGCCACATCGCGGCAAACGCAACGAGCCGGCCTATACCGCCCTGACCGCCGCCGTCGGGGCCGAGGTTTTCGGGGTCGATCTGGCCGAGTTCGCGGCGCAAACGACCGCAAATTTCGACCGGCTTTTTGCCAAAGCGGCCCGTTACAAGGCGGCTGCCTGATGGCTGAACTGGTCTTTACCGTTCTGGGCTGCGGATCGTCGGGCGGTGTGCCGCGCCTTGGCGGGCATTGGGGGGCCTGCGATCCGGCAAACCCCAAGAACCACCGCCGCCGATGCTCGCTTTTGGTTGAGCGTCACGATCAGGGCGGGATCACCCGCGTTCTGATCGATACCGCGCCCGATCTGCGCGCGCAGCTTCTGGATGCCGAAGTCGGCACGCTGGACGGGGTGATCTATACCCATTCCCATGCCGATCATGTCCATGGCATCGACGATCTGCGGATGATCGTCTTTAACATGCGCAAGCGGCTTGATGTCTGGGCCGACGGCGCCACGCAGGACGCGCTGTTTTCGCGCTTTGGCTATGCCTTTGTACAGCCGGAAGGCTCTCCCTACCCGCCCATTCTGGACATGCACACAATCGATGGCCCGGTCGAGATCACCGGCGCCGGCGGAACCCTGCGCTGCGACCCTTTCAAGGTGCGGCACGGATCGATCGACGCGCTTGGATTTCGGATCGGCGGGCTGGCCTATCTGCCCGACGTCTCGGAAATTTATCCCCCGGCATGGGAGATGCTTGCCGATCTGGACATCTGGATCGTTGATGCCCTGCGGCGCGATCCCCACCCGACCCATTCGCATCTGGCCAATACGCTGGAGTGGATCGAACGCGCCGCGCCGCGTCAGGCGGTGCTGACCAACATGCATATCGATCTGGATTACGAGACGATCAGGAATGAAACCGCCGCGCATATCACGCCGGCATTTGACAATATGCAACTCAGGCTGCCTGCCTGAATGACACGCGCGCGGCGGGGTTTGCCGAAAACCGCGCGCCGGGGCCGGAGTATGTTTTCCTCATGCAAGCGCTGATCGACGTCATTCTTCCGGTCTTTCTGGTGATCGGCTTTGGCTATCTGGCGGTCTGGAAGGGGTATTTCTCGGACGCCAATGTCGACGGGCTGATGAAATTCACGCAAAGCTTTGCGATCCCGGTGCTGCTGTTCAGCGCGATCTCGCGGCTGGATCTGTCGCAGAATTTCGACGCCCGGCTGCTGATCAGCTATTACACCGGCTCGGCCACCGCCTTTGCGGCGGGTCTTCTGGGCGCGCGGTTCCTGTTCAAGCGGCCATGGGAAGACAGCGTTGTGATCGGCTTTGCCTGCCTTTTCGCCAACTCTGTCCTTCTGGGGCTGGCGATCACCGAACGGGCCTATGGCGCCTCGGCGCTGAACCCAAATTATGCGATCATCGCCATCCATTCGCCGTTTTGCTACGGGCTTGGCATCACCTCGATGGAGATCGTGCGCGCCCGCGGTCAGGGAATCGCCAGAACCGCCACCTCGGTCCTCAGGGCGATGTTCCGCAACGCGCTGATCCTTGGCATTACGCTTGGCTTTATCGTCAACCTGTCGGGCATCACCCTGCCCGGAGTTCTGACCGATGCCGTCGATCTGATGGTGCGCGCGGCCCTTCCGGCGGCGATCTTTGCCCTTGGCGGGGTTCTGGTGCGCTATAAGCCCGAGGGGGATTTGCGAACGATCCTCTATGTTTGCGCGGTTTCCCTGATGCTGCATCCGGCGATTGTCTGGATGATGGGAAGCGCGCTGTCGCTGCCGCAGGGGGCCTTTCGCTCGGCCGTTCTGACCGCCTCGATGGCGCCGGGGGTGAACGCCTATGTCTTTGCCAACATATACGGCCGGGCGCGGCGCGTCGCCGCATCGGCGGTTCTGATTGGCACATTGGGCTCGATCCTGACAGTCTGGGTCTGGCTCGCCCTGCTGGGCTGAGCCATGCGGAACGACAAACGGAGGACCCCGATGCCCAAAAAGATTGCCGCCGGAAACTGGAAAATGAACGGGACATCCGCCGCTTTGACCCAGCTTGAGGCGCTGGCCCCCGTTGCCGCCGCCTCGACCGGGGTTCTGACCCTGATCTGCCCGCCCGCCAGCCTGATCAGCCGCGCCGCCGGCCTTGGCGTCGAAATCGGCGCGCAGGATTGTCATGCGGCGGTTTCAGGCGCCCACACCGGCGATATCTCTGCCGAAATGCTGGCCGACGCGGGCGCCAGCCATGTCATCACCGGCCATTCCGAGCGGCGTCAGGACCACCATGAGACCGACGCCGATGTCGCCGCCAAAACGCAGGCCGGATGGCGCGCCGGGCTGACCGTGATCCTGTGCATCGGCGAAAGCGAAGAACAATACCGCGCGGGCCAGACCCTGGATGTTCTGCGCGGCCAGCTGGCAGGCTCGGTCCCGCAGGGGGCCGGCCCGGACAATATCGTCATCGCTTACGAGCCGATCTGGGCCATCGGCACCGGCCTGACACCGACGGTCGAGGAGATTGCCAAGGTCCACGCCTTTATCCGCGCCGAGCTGGGCGCGGCCCACACCGAAGGCGCAGAAATTTCGCTGCTTTACGGCGGCTCGGTCAAAGCCTCCAACGCGGCCGAGATCTTTGCCGTCGCCGATGTTGACGGCGGCCTTGTCGGCGGCGCCTCGCTTGCCGCTGCCGATTTCGCGCCCATCGTCACCGCACTTGCCGCATCCTGAGGACAAAGAAATGTCATTCGATCGAAAGCTGAAAATCGCCCCGTCCATTCTGGCCTCTGATTTCGCCAATTTCGGGGCCGAGATTACCGCCGTTGAAACCCAGGGCGCCGATTGGATCCATGTAGACGTGATGGATGGGCATTTTGTGCCCAACATCAGCTTTGGCGCCACAACCTGCGCCGCGATCCGCCCGCATATCAAGACGGTCATGGATGTTCACCTGATGATCGCCCCGGTCGACCCCTATATCGACGCATTCGCCAAGGCCGGTGCCGATTTCATCACCGCCCATGTCGAAGCCGGCCCCCATATTCACCGCACGCTTCAGGCCATTCGCGCCGCAGGTGCGCGCCCTGGTGTCGCACTGAACCCCGGCACGCCGGTCAGCGCGGTCGCACCGGTTCTGGATCTGGTCGATCTGGTCTGCGTGATGACCGTGAACCCCGGATTTGGCGGTCAGAAATTCATCCCCGAAGGCGTGGAAAAAACGCGCGAGCTGCGCAAACTGATCGGGGACCGCGACATTCACATCGAAATCGACGGCGGCGTCGATCCCACGACCGCGCCTTTGGTGGCCGAAGCGGGGGCCGATGTTCTGGTCGCCGGATCGGCGGTGTTCAAAGGCGGTAGCGTCAGCGACCCCGCGCCCTACGGCTATAATATCCGCGCCATCCGCCGCGCCTGCGAGTAGCAGCGTCAGTCGTTATCGCTTGGCCCCGCGCCGGCCCCGGCCAGCCGCGAGGCTTCGGTCGCCGGGGCATAGGTGCGCGCGGCAAATCCGTTCAGAATATCAAGCACAGCAGGTGCAGGGTGCGCGCGCGTGCGGCGCGCGTTCGGCGCACCGGGCACATCGCCCGTAAGACGGCGGATTTCGACGATTGCCGCGCCCTCCAGCCAAGGGGAAACATCGCCGCAAATCGCCATCCCTTCCGGCGACAGGCACAGCGCCCCGCCCTTGCAGAGCGCCTCAAGTTCCGCGCCCATGCGCCCGGCCACCCGCGCCAAAGGCCCGGCCAGCAGGATCGGCGCGAAAACTGCATCAAGCGTCAGCGTATTTTCCCCAAGGCCGAAATCGGACAGCGCCGCGCCGGTTGCAATCGGGCAAAGCGGCAGATCACCGGCCCCGCCCTGCCCCCTGATCTCGGACAAGCCCGGCGCGCGCAGCGATTTGTCATCGTGCCGCAGCAGGACAGAGGCCAGCGCATCCGCGCCGCCAATGCCGCCCGCCTCAAGCCATCGCACCGCGCGGCCTGCCTCTTCCGCCATGCCCCAGCTAAGCCCGGCGCCGCGGGCCGCCTTGCGCGACAGGCTTTCAACCTCGTTCAGCGACAGGCTCATTGCTCCGCCCCATAGGCCCAGGCCTCATCCGTCCAATCGGCAAGTTCTTCGGGAAAGGGGGCACCTGCGAACATATTGATCCGCACCCAGCGGTCCGAGCGTGGATCGAACCGCCCCGCCCCGAAAAACGCCAGTTTGCAGCGCAGCATATCAATCGGAAGCATCGCATGATCAATCGTATTGTCGCGGATTTCGGCATAGCGAAACCGCGCCGCGATCTGCGCCCGGCGCACGATATGGCGGTGTTCGGGACTGGCCAGCAGAAACTCGGCCACCGGCCTGTCATCGTCCCAGCCGCTTAACGCCGCACTCAGGCGCGCCGCATCGCGCCCGGGCGCTAGGGGTTGCTCATAATCTTCTATCGGCTCGTCAAAGCGCTCGCCCAATCGCGGCTCAAGCTTTTCCTGCGAGACATACCAGGCCCGCGCATTGGCCGCGCGGCTGCTCCAGTCGATCTGCCCTGCCCAGTCATAGACATCACCAAGGATCTGTTTCAGCCGCCCCACCGGCATGGCGCCATTAATGGCAAAGCATTCCTCTTCATCGGCGCTCATCGTCTCGCCCAGATCGTCGACCAGATCGCCATAGGGTTCCAGCAAAAGCGCAACCAGCTGCTCCTGCCCCTCAAAGCCAAGGTGATCTTCGGCCCAGCGGTAAAGCGCGTCCCATGGGCGCTTTTGCGCCAACCGCTCGGGCGTGGCATGGGCGCTGAGCCGGGACAGATCGCCGCGCAGCGCGTCCAGTTTTTCGATCTGTAGCGGATGCTGCGATGTCCACAGCCCCGCGTTTTCAATCGCCCGCCGCAGAACCGCGCGAAACACCGCAACCTCAGCTTCCGTCGCCTGCGGCAGGTTGCGCACCCGCGCCAAAGCCTCTTCGCGGGCGGCGATCCAGTTGTTCAAAAGCCGGGGGTGATTGACCAGAAAGGGCGCCATGCCAAGGCCGGTAGAATTGCCGATTGAAAAGCTGCGCTTTATCGCAGGGTCCATCCTTACGGCGCTCTGCGGCGCCCGCGCGCGGGCCAGATGCTCGACCAGATCCATCACGAAACAGCGGGTCAGATAAACGCTGAGCATTTCCACCTGAAAGGGGGCCGAAAACTCGGCCCGCCGGGCGATGCACTCACGATCCGCCGCGCCGAACTTGCCCGAGCCATAAACCGCAGTTGTCCGCATCAGATAGCCGACCGCCGCAACCATTTCCGCATCCGGCTGAAGCCCCTGCGACAGACGCTCGACCACATGGGCAAAAAGCCGGGTCGAGCGGTTGGCGCGCGACAGGCTCAACTCGCTTTGCGTGATGCGGCCCGCCTCCTGCAGCGGGACATTGGCGCGCAGCCGCTCGATATCGGCGTCATCGGGCAGACCGTCAAACAGGGTAAAGGTCGCGTCCCACGCCTCGGCGATCACCCGGTCCGAGCGTGCCTCATCAGGCAGATCATGCGCAAAGGCGACCAGCGAATAACAGCGTTCGGGCCCGTAGGCGGTGTAAACCGCATGGCCCACGCCATCGGCGCCGATGTCGAACACCGGGCGTTCGAACCGCCAGTTGTCGCGCATCATCCGCCGCAGCAGGATACGCATGAACGACAGCCGCGTCTGATGCGCCGCCCCCATACGCGCCAGACGCATCACCCTTTGCGGCGGGCGCGGCGCGATCCGGCCGCTGTCATCACCCATCGCCGCGATCATCCGCCCTGCCCTGCCGGCCCGAAATTTTCACCGAAAAACCTCAGCCAGTTGTCGCCAAGGATGCCCGCGACCTCATCGGCGGAAAACCCGGCCGCGCGAAGCCCCTGTTCAAGCCCGCCGAAATCGCGATTGTCGCGAAACCATGCGGGCATATCGGGAAATCCCGGCGCCGCCGCCGTGCCTTCGCCGAAATCCACCTCTTTGGTCCAGCGGCCAGAGCGCATCCACTCCACCACGCTGTCCGGCTGATCCTGACAAAGGTCCGAGCCGATCCCCAGATGCCGCGCGCCGACCATATCCGCAGTGTCGGCAATCATCTGGCAGAAACTCTCCAGCGTGCAGTCCGATTTGCCCTTAAGATGATGCGGATAAAGCGAAAACCCCAGCATCCCGCCACTTTCGGCCAGCGCCCGGATCACCTCGTCCTTCTTGTTGCGAAGCGCAGGCGCCCAGCGGTGCGGATTGGCATGGGTGATGGCAATCGGGCGATCCGAAAGCTCAATCGCCTCAAGCGTCGAGCGGTCGGCGGAATGGCTCATGTCGATGACCATGCCGACGCGATTCATCTCTTTGATGACCTGCTTGCCCATGCGGGTGATGCCGGGATCCTCGGCCTCGTAACAACCCGTCGCCAGAAGCGACTGATTGTTATAGCTCAGCTGCATGAACCGCGCGCCCAGCTTGTGCAAAACCTCAACCAGCCCAATGTCGTCTTCTATTGGCGAGGGGTTCTGAAAGCCGAAAAATATCGCCGTGCGGCCGGTTTTTCTTGCGCGCTCAACATCGGCAGCGCTCTGGCCGTGAAAAATCAGATCGTCAAAACGTTCGAACCAGAGGTTCCATGCCTCGATATTCAGAACCGTTTCGCGAAAGTTTTCGTGATAGGCGATGGTCACATGCACCGCGTCCATGCCGCCCTGGCGCATCTGCCGAAAGATCTTTTCCGACCAGTTGGCATATTGCAGCCCATCGATCCGGTAGCCCATCTGCCCCCCTGACTGTATGGCAAGCCGCCGGCCGGGCCGGCGCCGGCAAACCCTGTGCTGCAAATCGGAGCGGGTCAAGCCCATCTGATGGGCCGCGCCGGCGCGCTTGCCGTTTGATCCCGGCGGCGATCTCTGACAACCATATCGGGCAAGCGAGATGATCGGGGCAAAAGCGCATGAACTGGCAGGATTTTCCAAAATGGGGGCGGTGGATTTCGGACTGGGCGGCGCAATACCACGCCACGCTCAGATCGCGCCCGGTACGGGCCCAGACAAAGCCGGGCCAGATCGCCGCGGCCCTGCCTGATCAGCCGCCCGAAGAAGGCGCGGCGATGGACCGCATCCTGAGCGATTTTGAAAAGATCATCATGCCCGGCATCACCCATTGGCAGCACCCGCGTTTCTTTGCCTATTTTCCCGCCAATGCAACGCCCCCCTCGGCGCTGGCCGAGTTTCTGACCGCCGTCATCGCGCCGCAATGCATGCTGTGGCAAACCTCGCCGGCCGCGACCGAGGTTGAAACCCGGATGATGGAGTGGCTGCGTCAGGCGATCGGCCTGCCCGGCGAGTTTTCCGGCGTCATTCAGGACAGCGCCTCATCGGCGACGCTGGCGGCGGTTCTGACAATGCGCGAGCGCGCGCTGGGCTGGCAGGGCAATGACAAGGGTCTGAACAATGCCGGGCGGCTGCGCATCTATGCCTCGCGCGAGGTTCATACATCCGTTGACCGCGCGATCTGGATCTCGGGGATCGGTGCTGAAAATCTGGTGCGCATCCCGGTGCAGGGCGCTTTGCGCGGTATGGACCCCCGGGCGCTGGAACAAGCGATTGCCACCGATCTTGAGGCGGGATTTCTGCCCGCGGGGATCATCGCCTGCACCGGCGGGACCAGCACCGGCGCCTGCGACGATATCGCAGCGGTGACCGAGATTGCCGAACGCCACGGCCTTTACACCCATGTCGATGCGGCCTGGGCGGGCGCGGCGATGATCTGTGACGAATTTCGCGACCTGTGGTCCGGGGTCGAGCGCGCCGATTCGGTGGTGTTCAACCCGCATAAATGGATGGGCGCGCAATTCGACTGCTCGGCGCATTTTTTGCGCGCGCCCGGCGATCTGGCCAGAACTCTGGCGATCAAGCCCGAATACCTCAAGACCCATGGTCAGGGACCGGTGATCAACTATTCCGAATGGTCGATCCCGCTGGGCCGCCGCTTTCGCGCCCTCAAGCTCTGGTTTGTTCTGCGCGCCTATGGTTTGCAGGGGCTGCGCGCGCGGATCCGCGATCACGTCGCATGGTCACATGCGCTGGCCCGGCGCCTGAGCGCCCATCCCGATTTTCAGATCGTGACCGCGCCGGTCCTGTCGCTTTTCACCTTCCGCTATTGTCCGGCCGGGGCCGGCGACAGCGATGCTTTGAACCTGTCGCTGGTGGAGGCGATCAACGACGATGGGCGCATCTATCTGACCCAGACCCGCATCGACGATCAGGTCGCGATCCGCCTTCAGGTCGGACAATTCGACACCGAGGCAGGGGATGTCGATACCGCATTTGACGTCATCACCGAAATCGCCGGCAGACTTACCGCCGCGTGACCATCAGGCCGGTCGCAACGTCAGGCCGGGCGGCAGCAGCTCTGCCCGGTCATCGCCCGCGGCAGGCTGACCTCAAAACAGGTGCCGCGGCTGTCTTTTTGGGATCTCAGCGTCAACTCACCACCATAAAACTGCACGATTTTTCGCGCGATCGCCAAGCCCATGCCGCTGCCTTCGACCTCATCGCGCGATTTCAGGCCGGTCATCATGCCAAAGACCCGCTCGTGAAATCGCGGATCGATCCCCGGCCCGTCGTCGCAGACCGAAATCACGATGCTCTGGCCCTGCCGTCGCGAGGAAATCGTCACTTCGCCGGTATCGCGGTCATGATGGCGTATCGCATTGGAAATCAAAGCGCTCAACAGGGTGATGCCGTCACGCTCGCCAATCTCCACCTCTTCCACCGACAGATCCAGGCGCAGGTTCAGCCCCTTTGGCCGGCGGATCTGATCAAGGATGCCGGTGATCGTCTCTTTAAGGTTCAAACTGGCGTTTTTCTGCATCCGCCCCACCCGCGAATAGACCAGAAGATCGCAAAGCATCCGGTCCAGCCGCTGGGTATGGGTGTTCATGAAGGCAAGATTTTCGGCCAGCGCATCATCCATCCGATAGCCCGCCTCGACGATATCCTCTTCGATCCAATGCGGCAGTTCGATCAGCGCGCGCACCGAATTCCGGACATCATGCGAAAGCAGATAGACGAATTCTTCGAATTCCTCGTTTTTCAGAGATGTGCCTGCATCTGGCATTACGCCCGCAGGGCCATATGCCGTTTCAGTATTCTGGCCTGTCAATCCCATCTCGAACGTCCCCTGATATCGCAGTTAAGGCGTAGCTTTAGGGCAAGAGTCCTTAATTTCTGCTGAATGGGAACGGTTAACCCTGCCTTTACTCTTATGACCTACGACTTTGGTTAAGCGATTGTTTAATGGGTGCGCCAATGCCGGGTCTTTCACGTTTTTTCACCAAAGCTGCGCGGCGGATCGGGCGGATTGCGACCGCCCGGGGCGGGCCGGCGCGGGTCCGCGTAGGTGAAACCGGGGCAAAGGCCGGCGCGCCCACTGTCACCCATTGCCGAATTCGGTGGGACATGTATCCGCTGGCCGCGCAACTGATCCCGCCCGACGCGCCGATCCCGGCCCGCACCGCCCCGCTTCAGCCCCGGCGCCGCCAGCGGGGCAGTCACACCGGGCTTTCGCCCTGAATTTGCCCCTCTGGCCGGCGATACGCCCGGCAGGATCAACGAGACATCCAAATCATGCCCCAGCCACAGATCCCGCCAGCCCCGCAACTGATGCCGCAGCATAAGACGGTCAATTTCCTGATCGTCGATGACGACAAGGTCAGCATTCTAGCGATGCGCCGGGCGTTGAAAAAGCTGAAAATCGTCAACCCGGTGCAGATCGCCCACGACGGGCGCGAAGCGCTGGAAATCCTGCGCGGCGACGCGGGTCAGGACAAGATCGCGCCGCCCTATCTGGTAACGCTGGATCTGAACATGCCGCGCATGGGCGGGCTGGAGTTTCTGGAAGAGGTGCGCAAGGATCCGCAGCTTCACAATGCGATCATCTTTGTTCTGACCACATCCGACGCCCCGGTCGATATCGCCTCGGCCTATGAAAAGAACATCGCGGGGTATCTGTTGAAAGACAACGCATCGGAAAGCCTTGCCAAGGCCTTCGACATGATCAACACCTTCTCGCGCATTGTCGTGCTTCCCGACTAAATCCTGATGTCCGCCAGCAGCGCCATGGCGCGCCCGGGTCGGGCCTGTTACAAATATTCAGGGTGATAATGGTGCGGTCGAGAAGACTCGAACTTCCACGGGTGTTACCCCACAGCGACCTCAACGCTGCGCGTCTACCAATTCCGCCACGACCGCACGTGATCAGGTAGTCCGGGGCGGTTTAGCCAAAGCACCAGACAATG
>JASBSV010000010.1 GCA_030148745.1 Paracoccaceae bacterium | reverse complement strand
ACGGGAGGCCCGGTGCATGAACTTCCTCGGCGACGACTATCAAGACATCCGCGATGGCGTTAAAGCGCTCTGTGCACAGTTTCCTGCTGAATACCACCGCAAGGTAGACGAGGAAAAAGCCTATCCCGAAGCCTTCGTCGATGCGCTGACGCAGGAAGGCTGGATGGCCGCACTGATCCCCGAAGAATATGGCGGGTCTGGCCTTGGTCTGATCGAGGCCAGTGTCATCATGGAAGAGATCAACCGCGCAGGCGGCAACTCTGGCGCCTGTCACGGGCAGATGTATAACATGAACACGCTGGTGCGGCATGGCTCGGAAGAGCAGCGGCAGAAATTCCTGCCCAAGATCGCCGCGGGTGAATTGCGTCTTCAGTCGATGGGCGTGACCGAACCCACCACCGGCACCGATACCACCAAGATCAAGACCACCGCCGTCAAGAAAGGCGGTCGTTATGTGGTCAATGGCCAGAAAGTCTGGATCAGCCGCGTGCAGCATTCGGACTACATGATCCTCTTGGCGCGGACCACGCCACTGGCCGAGGTGAAGAAGAAATCCGAGGGCCTGTCAATCTTTCTCGTCGACATTGCCGAGGCGATGAAATCCGGCATGGAGGTCAAGCCAATCGCCAACATGGTCAATCACGAGACCAACGAGCTGTTCTTCGACAATCTGGAGATCCCCGAAGAGAATCTGATCGGCGAAGAGGGCAAGGGCTTCAAATACATCCTGACGGGTTTGAACGCCGAGCGCACATTGATCGCTGCTGAGTGCATTGGTGACGGCTACTGGTTCACCGACAAAGTCACGGCTTATGCCTCCGAACGCCGGGTGTTTGGTCGTCCCATCGGCCAGAACCAGGGCGTACAATTTCCGATTGCCGAAGCGTTCATCGAAGTTGAAGCCGCCAATCTGATGCGTTGGAAGGCTTGCGCACTCTATGACGCCGGAAAGCCCTGTGGTGCCGAGGCGAACATGTCCAAGTACCTCGCCGCAAAAGCGTCCTGGGAGGCGGCCAACGCCTGTATTCAGTTCCATGGCGGGTTCGGTTTCGCCAACGAATACGACGTCGAGCGCAAGTTCCGTGAAACGCGTCTCTATCAGGTCGCGCCGATCTCGACCAACCTGATCCTGTCCTATGTCGCCGAGCATATCCTCGGCATGCCGAGGTCGTTCTGATGCTGCCGCTCGAAGGATTTACCGTCGTTGCTATCGAGCAGGCCGTTGCCGCTCCCTTCGCAACGTCCAAGTTTGCGGACGCAGGGGCCAAGGTGTTCAAGATCGAGCGCCCCGAAGGCGACTTTGCCCGCGGATACGACGATGTGGCCAAAGGGCAATCGAGCTATTTTGTCTGGCTCAATCGTGGCAAGGACGCGGTAACGCTGGATCTAGGCTCGCATAAGGGGAAGGAGGCGCTCGAAGAGCTCCTCGCTGACGCAGACGTCCTGATCCAAAACCTGAAGCCAGGATCCCTAGCGAAACTCGGGTTCGGGACTGAACGGCTGCGCCGCGATTATCCGCGTTTGGTCACCTGTTCGATTTCTGGCTATGGCGACCATGGCCCAATGGCGGACCGCAAGGCCTATGACCTTCTGATCCAAGCCGAAAGCGGCCTTTGCTCACTGACTGGCGGACCATCAGAACCTGCCCGCGTTGGCATTTCCATCGTCGACATCGCGACAGGCGCAACGGCCTATTCTGCCATTCTTGAAGCGCTGATCCGTCGAGGGGTCACGGGGCAGGGAGCCGACATTTCGGTGTCGATGTTCGATGTCATGGCCGACTGGCTCACTGTCCCGCTCCTGAACCACGAAGGCGGCAAGAGCCCGAAACGCATCGGCCTGGCGCACCCGTCGATCGCGCCCTACGGCGCGTTCCAGCCCAAGTCCGGCCCAGCAATCCTGATCGCGATCCAAAGCGACCGCGAATGGCGGATGCTCTGCCGCGATTTCATCGGGGACCAGGCTTTGGCCAGCGACCCGAGGTTCGCCACCAATGTCGCCCGCGTCAACAATCGCGCGGAAACGGATGCGGTCGTCGCGGCAGCCTTCGGCGAGATGGACTCCGCCACAGCGCTCGAACGGCTGTCGGCCACGGGTATCGCCTTGGCCTCGGTAAACGACATGGCCGGTCTGTCCGAGCATCCGCACCTGCGTCGTATCACTGTCGACAGCCCGAATGGACCTGTCAGCTTTCCCGCGCCCGCCGCGCGTTTCGTCGGCGAAGAGCGCAGCTACGGAGCGGTGCCCGCCTTGAAACCTCTGGAGAAGTGACGATGCAAATCGATATCGCCGAGCTGCAAGGCTGGATCGGGCGTGAGCAGAAAGATAGCGAACTTCTCTCGACCATGCTGGTACGCCAATTCAACGCCACCTTTGACCGGACCTCCGGCACCGAGCACGGGGACGAGGCACCGCTTTTGATCCACCTGTGTCTTGCCCAGCCGACCGCGCCAATGTCAGAACTTGGCCGCGACGGCCACCCCGCGCTTGGCGGCTTTCTGCCGCCGGTGCCTCTGCCGCGACGGATGTGGGCCGGTGGTGCCTTTACCTTTCACAGCGGGATACGCATCGGTGAAGAGGTTACGCGCCATTCGGCGATCACCGATGTCCAACTGAAAGAAGGCCGCTCGGGCGCATTGTGCTTTGTCACGGTCCAGCACGAGGTCTCCGCCAATGGCCGCGCCGTTCTGAGTGAGCGTCAGGACATAGTCTATCGCGATATCCCGACGTCTGGTCAGCACAATCCCAAGACCGAGCCCAAGCCCGCCGCGACCGGCGAGCATTCGCGCGTGGCAAACCCGCATCCGACGCTCTTGTTCCGCTATTCCGCACTGACCTTCAACGGCCATCGCATTCATTATGACAAGTCATTCTGCATCGACCTTGAGGGCTATCCCGGTCTTGTGGTGCATGGGCCAATGCAGGCGACCATGTTGTGCCAGTTCGCTGCCGACCTGCGCGGGCAGGCACCGATATCCTTCGCATTCCGCTCGCTCTCACCCATCTTCGACGATACCGGTTTCACGCTGAATGCGGCGGGCGAAGGCGACGCGCTGAAACTCTGGACTGCCCGTATCGGCGGACCCATCGCGATGGAGGCAACGGCACAATGGTAAGGTCAATCACCACGCCGCTTTTTGTCCCTGCCTCCAAGCCAGAACGGTTCGCCAAGGCCGCTACCTGCGGCGCCGATGCGGTGATCCTCGATCTGGAGGACGCCGTCGCCGCCGCCGACAAGAATATGGCCCGCGGCGCGCTTGATACGGGGTTCACCAACCTGCCGGTGATCGTGCGCATCAATGCCATCGACACAGCTTGGCATGCGGCCGATTTGGTCGCCGTCAACAACAAGGGCTTTGCTGCGGTCATCTTGCCAAAATCCGAAATACCGGAAATGGTAGCGAAGGTTATCGCGGCCCTGCCGGGTCTGCCGCTGATCGCACTGATCGAGAGCGCGCTCGGCCTCGCCAATGCGCGCGCGATTGCGGCGCTTGACGGGGTTGCGCGTCTGGCTTTCGGATCAGTTGATTTCTGTGCCGATCTCGGCTGCGCCCATGATCGCGACATCCTGCTGCCCGCGCGCAGCGAATTGGTGCTTGCTTCCCGCTTGGGCGGTATCGCTGCTCCGATCGACGGGGTCACGGTACAGCTCGA
>JASBSV010000007.1 GCA_030148745.1 Paracoccaceae bacterium | reverse complement strand
CGCCAATAGCGGTGCGATACCTTCTTGCCTTTGACCACCACATCGCCGCGAAACATCTTGACCAGATAGGAATTGAGCGAGCGCAGCGCGAAATGATTAAGCGCCACCAGATCATAGGTGCCACGGATATCCATGCCGTTTTCGGTCGCATCCTTGTGGAAATGATCAATCGGCCGGCCCGATCCGTCAAGCCATGTGACCGGCCCCGCGTCATCGCGCAGATCGGGGCGGTGGTTGCGGATGAATTTGAGCTTCTCACCCAGACGCACGATGGTCTTGACCCCCCTGCGCGAGCGCCATTTGCCCGGTCTTTCGCGCTGATGGCGCGGGAACTGCTCGGTCATGAGGCCCGGCTCATATTCCCGGCGCATGTTGCTGCCATGGTTCAGCTCGCTCATCGACAGGGCGTCGAAGGGGCCGGTATGCTCAAGCAATTCCCAGATCTTGCCCTTGCCCAGACGCACGTTGATGAACTCATCAACATCCATCGAGATATAGAAATCGGCCTTTTTGAATTCCGAAAGATAGGGGGTATAGGCCAAGGCAAATGGCTGGAACGCCGGATTGTCGAAAATCTTGGCCGGGTTGGGAAGGTGGCGCAATTCGCCCATCTCTTCCAGCCGGTCCAACAGCGTATCGGTGCCATCGGTGCAATCGTTGCTGAACACCACGAAATCCTGAATGCCGATGGATTTGTGCCATGCCAGCCATTCAAGGATGAACGGCCCCTCGTCCTTCATGCAGGTGGTGACCAGATATCGCGCCTGCCGGGGCTTCCACGGCTTGTCGGTCATCCAGCTGAGATCGGGGTTGATCACCAGCGCCGAAGGCGCCACGGCGGCGGCTTTGCCCGGCCGGGCCGCAGGTGCCGGCGCGGGTGCGGGCGCAGAGGCGGGCATCGCCGGCTCCTGCCGTTCGAAATAGCGCACGCTTGACGGTTTGTCGGGCGCCTGAAAGCCAAGCCCCTGCCCTTCGATCAGCCCGGTGATATTCTCGACCGTTTCGGCGCCATAGACCTTTGGGTGCATCTCAAGGATCATCGCGCGCACGCCGCTTAGATCGACATCGTCAAACAGACCCATTTCGCCGCCCTCAATGTCACAGACGATAACCGTGGGCCGAATCTCAGCCACTAGCGCGCGGATATTGAAGCAGGGCAGATGTTTTTTCTTCTTGTAGGGGCGCGAGTCCGGCTCCATCGAAGAGGCCCAGAAATCCGCGCGCAGATAGAATGCCGTGCGCTTTTGGTTGCTGGGCACAACCACCCCGTTGCGCAGATCGACGCGGCTTACCCCATTCAGGCGGTGGGTTTCGCGGATCACCGGGATCAGTTCGGGGTTCGCCTCGACTGCGGTGACCGACTGCACCCCTTCGGTAAGCGCCGCCACAGTCGAGATCAGGCCGATCCCCGCGCCCAGTTCAAGCACCCGGTCGCCGGGACGCAGGATCTGGCGCAGCGCGGCACATTCGCCGCCCTCATAGCGGTTGTTGCGCAAGGGGCGTTCGATCTTGGGAGTGATGACATTGGGAAAAAACGGAACCCTGACGCCGTTTGTTTCGATGACTTCGGAATACTCGGGCACTGATGCCATTACTTCACTGCTCATTTTACACGTTTTTGCCCTGATTATAGGTTTCTGCCTCGATTGTTGCCGCTTTAGAAACGGTTCTGTTTCCTTTTTACCCTATTTTCAGGTTTTGTCGCCCCCCGTGCGCGTCGCGGGACCGAGTGTTTCCGGCTTACAACACCGGATCAATGCGCCGTTTCGCCCTTTTCTACGGTAAAGAAAAAATCCTCATCAGGGTCTTTTTCGACGATTTCATCGGGCACCACCTGAGGGCCGGCCAGAAAGACATTGGCGCCAAAGCGCGCGTGCATCCGCGACAGACGCTCCATCCGTGGGCTGGTCAGCTCGGCGTAAAAGGCGGCATAGTTTTCGGTGGCGCGCAGCTCATCAATCTTACGGCGATGCGCCTTCACGCTATTGGCATGGGCCGCCGCGATCTGCGGGTCCTGCAGCAGACGGTCCATTTCTTCGCGCAGGGCAGGCAGCATCCGCTGGATGCTCAGATCCTCTTCGGCGTTGTTGTTCATCCGGAACCAATAGGCCAGCCCCTGATCGCGGTCGACATGGTTCACCCGCCCGCGGTCACGCTTGACCAGAAAACTTTCGGCCGAGCGCACGGCATAGTGGTTCAGCGTGACCAGATCATAGCCATAGGTCGCCGTGGTCGAGCGCCAGCCATTGCGATACATCTTTTGCGGCATCGCCCGGCCCGAGCCATTGACCCAGCGGATCTCTTCCCAAAGCTGGGGTTTAAGGCCCTTGGGCCGGTGCACGCCCAGTTTCTTGAAAATCCCCTGATTGCGAAACAGCGTCTTGAAACCCCATGCCTGATGCGGCTTGCGGATCAGTTCGGGCGCGCAGCGGGTGAAATCCCGGGTCAGCAACCCGTCGCGATATTCATGGATGTCGCTATTGCCAAAGAGGCGCCATGTGATGGCGATCATATTGGCATCGCCCACCGCCGCGAAAAGATCGGCCAGCCGCCCCTGCCCGGCCTTGATCGAGATATACTCATCGACATCCATGCAGATCAGCCAGTCGGCCTTTTTATAGATCTTCTCTTTTTCTGCCGCCTGAAGCGCCGCGTGCTGCGGTTTCAGATCGGTGTCGCGAAACGGGTTGTCGCGGTGCTGAACGATGCCCTTTTGTTGCAGGATATCCAAAAGCGTGTCGGTGCCATCGCTGCAATCATTGGTATAGACCAGAAAATCGGTGACCCCGATCATCCGGTGATAAGCGATCCATTCCAGGATAAAGGGGCCTTCGTTCTTCATCGTGGTGACGATGGTAATGCGCGGGGCGGCGCCGGAACTTTGCTTGCCGATCTTCTCTTCGGGCATGCGTACCGGGTCATGCGCAAAAAAGCCCTGCGCACGGGCAAGCAGCGCTTCATCCTCGACCAGACTGGTCTTGGGCACGATTTTCGAGATCGAGGCGGCCGGATGGCGCAGCGCCATATGGCGGTGAAACCGGGCGCTTTCATTCGGGCCGGGCGCCGTGCCGACCACGCGCACCAGACGCCAGACGCTGTCATCCTCGGCCTTTTGCGGCGCCACGCACCAGCGCCGGCGCGCCCCCCCGGCATCGAACTGAACGCAGATATGATCACCAAAGCCGGGCTCTTGCCCCTTGCGCACCCGCCAAGGATAGCATTGCGCGCCCTCAAGCGCGATACAGCCCGTCGATGCCGCCACCGCGCGATCGAACACGCTTGCCCGGCCGTCGCTTTCGATCAGATCGAAGACATCGATATTGGCCACCGTGCGGGCCTGCGTCAGAAACCGCGCGCGCAGCAGCTCGTAAAGCAGAACCTCGCCCAATGGCGCCGACCACGGATCGGGCGCGGGGATCTTCATCCGGTCCTTGCCGGGCGCGCCGATCACGTTGAAAGGATGCGCCTCGGGCGGCAGATCGGCCTTGCCCAGCGGCACATCGGCATCCAGCAGCAGCACCCGGCGCAGGCCGGGGATCGCCGCCAGCCCCGCCTCAAGCTCGCGTATGAATTTCTTATCACGCCCCGGTTTGGCGCGGTTCACGATCAGCGCGCCGTCCATACCGTGCTGGCGCTGATGCCAGGACAGCCAGTCCAGAACAACCTTGGCCGGCTCCCCGTTGCGCAGCGCCAGACAAAGGTTCAGCCCGGCGAAAAGCTGAGGCTCGGCCGGCGTCGGCGTCACCCGCAGCCTTTGGCCCGCGACGGTGACATCGAGTGGCGCCGCCTCATCCGCGCCCGGCTGGATGCGCCCGTAAAGCATCGGCGCCTCGCCCACGCTGCGGCGCCCGAACTCTTCTGCCGGGGCGCCAAGGGCGATCTCGTCCTGCGGCGTGCCGGACTTGAAAAAGAGGCGCAGGGCATCGCCCTCCTGCACCGCGTCCAAAAGGGTGACGCCGCCGGCGCTTGTCACATTCAGCCGGCGGCGCTGAAACACACCATCGCCGGGATCTGCCTTGGGTCTAGCCATTGCCGGCCTCGCGGCTGGCGCGGATCCTTGCGATCTGGGCGCGGGCCAGCGCCGGATCGGGCGGCCTGCTGCCGGCGCTCAGCGCCAGATGCCAGTAAAGCTGAATATTATCAGGGTGCTGCATCATCTCGTTAAACCTGCGGCGCTGCGTGACCCGCGCCGCCTTATCCAGCCGGGCCAGATCGCCTATCTGCAACAGCGTGTCCAGCCGTTTGCGGGTGGCGGGGATCATCGCGGCGATGCTCAGATCCTCAACCGTATTGAAATTCCGCTCGACCCAATAGGCAAGGCCGATGTCGCGGTCCATATGGTTGGGCAGACCGCGCGCGCGTTTGAGCATGAAACTTTCGCCCGAGCGTACCGAATAATGGTTCAGCTGTACCATATCGCTGCGCACCGGCAGACCGTAAAGGTTGATCCGCGCCCCGGCCTTTGCAAAGCCTTCGCCCAAGGGCGCGCCCCCGCCATCGACCCAGCGTGCGCGGTGCCCCTCGCGCGGTTTGGGGCGGTGCACACCGGGGCGGTCAAAGGCTGCGGGGCGGAACAATGTCTTGAAAAAATGCGCCCGCGGCAGATCGACGGTTTCGGGCGCGGCGCGGGTGAAGGCCTGCACCGTCAGATCGCCGGGCGCGTCCATATGGCCTGAATTGCCAAAAAGCCGCCACCTGAGCGCCATGGCGTCTGTCCCTTCGGGCAGGGCTTTTAACACCTGCGGCAGATCCGCATAGGGCGGGCGGAGGTTCAGAAATTCGTCACAGTCAAGAAAGATCGCCCAATCGGCGCGCGCCAGCATCGGATGATCCGCCGCCCGTTTCAGAGCCTGCCATTGCACCGGGCGTTTGCCGCGCGGCTGAAACGGGACATGGGTGATGATGCCCGCGCGGTCCAATGCCGCCAGAATACCCGTGGTTTCATCGTCGCAATCATTGGAAAAGATCAGAAAGCCGGTCACCCCGGCGGCCAGATGATGGGCGATCCATTCGGCGCAATGGGGCCCTTCGTTGCGCATCGCTGTGATCGCCAGAATTTCCAAAACTGCCAGTACCCGCCCGTTGCACCCTGCCCCGATGATCGGGGCCCTTACGCGTTGACCGCAATTTCAATCCGGTTTTGCGCGCCGATGCAATCGCCGGGACAGGAAAAGCTTGCCCTGTTGCAGCGCAGCCAGCGGCCGGGCGGCCCCGGGCGGGGCGTCAGAGCCGGGCCTCTTCCGGCCCGGCCGCCACGTCGATCAGGCCGGCGCCCATTCCCAGGGCCGGGTATATTCGCCCAGTACGGCAAGAACCTTGTCATCCTCGACCTCGCCGGTCTTGGTCAATTGCGCCACCAGACCGCGTTTTTTATCCTCGACCACCGAGGCGACCTTGGCGGCTACGCCCGCCTCGGCCAAGGCGGCATCATAGATGCGGGTGATCGCCATGCGCCGCAGATCGGGCTTGAACACCTTGCCGACGGCGGTTTTGGGCAATTCGTCCAATATCTCGATATAGCGGGGCTGGGCGGCGCGTTCATGCACATGCTCTTTGGCATAGGCCAAAAGCTCATCCTCGGTCACCTTGGCGCCTGCCACCAGTTCGACATAGGCGCAGGGCACCTCGCCCGAATGGGCATCGGGCTGGCCGATTGCGCCGACAAAGGCCACCGCCTCATGCCCGGCCAGCGCCTCTTCGATTTCGGCAGGATCGATATTATGACCGCCGCGAATGATCAGATCCTTGGCGCGCCCGGTGATCCACAGATAGCCATCGGCGTCGATACGCCCCAGATCGCCGGTACGCAGGTATTTGCCATCGGCGAAAAGCCCCTTGTTTTTGGACGGATCGGTATAGGTGTTGCCGGCATAGATACCGGGGTTCGATACGCAGATTTCACCGATTTCATCGGTGCCGCATTCCTTGGTTATGCCGCCATCGGCGTCGCACTGAAGAATGCGCACATCGCAATAGGGAAAGGCGATCCCGATCGAGCCGACCTTTTTGGCCCCGGTAATCGGGTTCATCGACACGAGGCAAGTCGCCTCGGTCAGGCCATAGCCTTCGATGATCTCGACACCTGTTGCCTTTTCGAACTTCTTGAACAGCTCGATCGGCAGGGGCGCCGAGCCGGAAAAGGCGGTTTTGACGGTCGAGACATCGGCATCCACCGGGCGCTGCATCAGCGCGGCGATGGCCGTGGGCACGGTGATGACAAAGGTCACCCCCCAGCGTTCGATCAGCTTCCAGAAGTTGTCGAACACCCCCTCCCCGCGATAGCCTTGGGGCGTCGGGAAAACCACATGAGCGCCCGACTTGACCATCGCCATCAGGATCACATGGCAGGCAAAGACATGAAACAGCGGCAAGGGGCAGATGACCACATCCTTTTCCGAAAACAGCATCGTGCCGCCCAGCCAGCCGTTATAGACCATGCCCGACATCTTGTGCTGGGCGACCTTTGGCATCCCGGTGGTGCCGCCGGTGTGGAAATAGGCGCCAACCCGGTCCTTGCGGTCCTCGTCAAAGGCCAGCGTTTTGGGCTGGCGGTCCAGCTCGGCGTTGAAATCGAGGACCTTTGCCTTGTGGGGCACGTCGAACTTGGGCCGGATCAGCGGCACGATCCAGCTTTTGGGCGGGGTCAGATAGCGGTTGAGATCCACCTCAAGGACGGTTTCGACACAAGGCGCCAGCGCCACCGCCTCGGCCGCCTTTTGCGCCACATCGGTTTTGGGAAAGGCCTTGAGCGTGACCAGAACCTTGGCGCCGGTCTCACGCAGGATCGCGCCGATCTGTTCGGCATCCAGAAGCGGGTTCACCGGATTGGCAATGCCCGCCGCCGTGCCGCCCAAAAGCGAAATCGCCGCCTCGTTACAAATCGGCAGCATATAAGCCACGACGTCCTTTTCCCCCACCCCGAGCGAGCGAAAGAGATTGGCCGCCTGCGTCACGCGGCCATGCAGGCCGCTCCATGTCAGGGTTTCGGCCTTGTCCTTGGGGCCTGAAAGGATCTGGAACGAGATCGCAGGACGGGCACCATGCGCCACCGCCGTCTCCGACAACATCTGGTAAACCGTCACCGGGACATCGCGTTGGTCCCAAGGCATTTCATTGGTGATTGCGTCGCGGTCAGCGACCGAGCCAAAGTCTTTCATTGCATTTCCTCCCTATCGGCCCGGTTGCCGGACTTCGTTCAGGTGAAAATGCGCGTAAACGTGCCACTACGCAAGGCTGCGGGTCTTAGGCAACGCAACGTAAGATCACCCTTCCCCGGGGTCAGGCAAGCTCCATCCCGGCGGTGAATTGCAGCCGCGCAAGGCGCGAATAAAGCCCGTCCTGCGCCACCAGCGCCTCATGGGTGCCCTCGGCGACGATTTTGCCGGCCTCAAAGACCAGAATGCGGTCGGCGCGTTTGACCGTGGCCAGACGGTGCGCGACGATTAGCGTCGTGCGCTCGCGCGACAGGGCATCGACCGCCTTTTGCACCGCATGTTCGCTTTCCGCGTCGAGGGCCGAGGTCGCCTCGTCCAGCAGCAGAACCGGCGCATCGCGCAGGATCGCGCGGGCGATTGCGATACGCTGTTTCTGCCCGCCCGACAACATCACGCCGCGCTCGCCCACGAATGTGTCATATCCCTGTGGCAGCGCCCGCAGAAACCCGTCGGCAGCGGCCGATTTCGCGGCGGCATCGACCTCGGCATCGGTGGCATCGGGGCGGCCAAAGCGGATGTTCTCGCGCGCCGAGGTGGCAAAGATCACCGGATCCTGCGGCACCATCGCCAGCGCCCGGCGGAAGCTTGAACGCTCCATCTCTCGCAGGTCCACGCCGTCAAGCAGGACCGCGCCTTCGTCGGGGTCGTAAAACCGCTGAAGCAGTTGGAAAACCGTGGTCTTACCCGCGCCCGAAGGGCCGACAAGGGCCACCGTCTCGCCCGGCTTTATCTGAAAGCTGACGCCTTCCAGCGCGGCGGTTTCGGGCCGGGCGGGATAGTGGAAGCGGATATTCTCAAACGCGATGGCGCCCTTTCCGGGCTGGGGCAGCGGGCGCGGCTGCGCGGGGTCAAGAACGCTGTCCTGCGCGGTCAGAAGCTCGATCAGCCGCTCGGTCGCACCGGCGGCGCGCTGCAACTCGCCCCAGACCTCGGACAAGAAAGAGACCGAGCCGGCAACGATGATCGCATAGATCAGGAATTGCGCCAGCTGCCCAACCGTCATTACGCCCGACTGCACATCGCGCGCGCCGATCCACAAGACCCCGACGATCCCCGAAAAAATCAGGAAAATCACGATTGTCGTCATCACGGCGCGGGCCGTGATCCGGCGCAGGGCGGTATCGAACGAACGTTCTGTGACGTCGTTAAACTCGTCCCGGCTTTCGTTTTCATGGGTAAAGGCCTGCACCGTCTGCACCGCAAGCAGCACCTCCGAGGCATTGCCCGAACTGGCGGCGATCAGATCCTGATTTTCACGGCTAAGCCGGCGCAGGCGGCGCCCCAGAACCAGGATCGGCACAATGATCGCCGGCACCAGCAAAAGCGCCAGACCGGTCAGTTTCGGCGAGGTATAGATCATCAGGCTCAGCCCGCCGGCCAGCATCAGGATATTGCGCAGCGCCACCGACACCGACGAGCCGATGACGCTTTGCACCAGCGTTGTATCGGTGGTGATCCGGCTCAGAACCTCGCCGGTCATGATCTTTTCGTAAAATACCGGGCTCATCGCGATCACGCGGGCAAACACCGCTTTGCGGATATCGGCGACAACCCTTTCGCCCAGACGGGTGACCAGATAAAATCGCGTCCCGCTGCCTACCGCCAGCAAAAAGGCAATGCCCATCGCGGCGGCGAAATAGCTGTCCAGCAGGTTGGATTTGTTGAACCCGTCCACCACCTTGCGCACCGCCATCGGCAGGATCAGAGACAGGGCCGCCGTCGCCACAAGGGCGATCCCGGCCATGGTGAACATCTTCCAATAGGGTTTGATAAAGGGCCACAGCGCCCAAAGCGAACCAACCTGCTTGGAGACCTCGCGGTCCTCGAGTTGCTGCGGCGCTCTTGCCATGGACGGATCCCTTCCCTTGGGTTGAGCGGCAAATACCCAACCGGCGCCGGAACTGCAACTCTGACCGGATGCCCTGCGACATCCACAACCGGCCCCGCGCAGAACTTTGGCAGCTTTCGGTGGTGGAGCGGGTAGCGGGAATCGAACCCGCACCTTAAGCTTGGAAGGCTCTTATGATACCATTTCACCATACCCGCCCGAAGAGTTTGTCTGGTATTTCAAGCAGGCCGGATCGTCAAGAACCTCTCTGGCCGGCGCAATAGCGGAAATTTCGGCAGAAATGGTTGCGCGCTGCCGCAAAACCTGAAAATGACGGGGCCCAACACCACCTGGCGGGTGAATAATGCAGTTTAATCTGAAAATTCAAAATCTGGCGATCGGTACATTTTTTGTGGCGCTGATCGTGCTGGGCCTGAAAATTCTGGCATGGCGGCTGACCGGCTCGGTTGCGCTTTATTCCGATGCGCTGGAATCGGTGGTCAATGTGGGGGCGGCGGCGCTTGCGTGGTTTGCCATTCGTCTTGCCAACCGGCCCGCCGATGCCAATCACCCCTTTGGCCATCACAAGGCTGAATATATCTCGGCCGTGGCCGAAGGCGTGCTGATCGTTCTGGCCGCTCTGCTGATCCTGCGGGCCGCCTTTGCCGCCATCACCAGCGGGCCAACGCTTCAGATTACCGCGACCGGGATCGCCATCAGCATCATCGCCGCGCTGATCAATGCCGCATGGGCGGTGATCCTGATCCGGGCGGGACGCGCGCGGCGCTCACCGGCGCTGGACGCGGGCGGGCGGCATCTGATGACGGATGTCTGGACGACAGTGGGGGTTCTGGCGGGGCTTGGTCTTGTGCAGATCACAGGCTATGCCCTGATCGACCCGATTTTGGCCTTGATCGTCGCGGTCAACATCCTGCGCGAGGGATGGCATGTCATCTCGGGCTCGGTCCACGGGCTGATGGATGGCGCGGCCACGGACGAAGATCAGGAGAGCATTGCCAAGATCATCAGCGACACTGCCGGCGGTGCATTGCAGGCCCATGACATCAAGACCCGGCGCTCGGGCCGCGCGCTGTTTATCGAGTTTCATCTGGTCGTCGACAGCCAGATGACCGTGGCGGCATCGCATGAGATCTGTGACCGGATCGAACAATCGCTGGCCCGCGCGTTTCCCGGCGCGCGCACCACCATCCATGTCGAGCCTACGGCCAAATTGCATGAAACCGGGGTGGAGCCGCGCAACAAAGCCTGAGAGCCAGAGGGGCGGCGCAAATAACGCTTGCTCAGGCTTATATTTCCATTATTCATTAATTATGGAATCATTATTCACAGACCGGCTGACCACGCTTTCTCATCCGCAGCGGCTTGCGGTCTTCCGGCTACTGATGCGCCGTTACCCGGACGAGCTGTCGGCGGGGGAAATTCATCTGGCGCTAGAGCTTAAGCCAAGCACCGCTTCGGTCTATCTGGGTGCGCTGCACCGGGTCGGTCTGATCCGGCAAACCCGGCGCCGCACCTCGCTTTATTATCAGGTCAACCTTGATGCCGCGCGCGAGATC
This sequence comes from Paracoccaceae bacterium, assembly GCA_030148745.1. Lineage (GTDB taxonomy): Bacteria > Pseudomonadota > Alphaproteobacteria > Rhodobacterales > Rhodobacteraceae > JASBSV01. Next base: position 3,672 of record JASBSV010000007.1, on the reverse strand, counting down.
GTCTCGGATCTGTTCACCGATTGCTGCCGCGGGCGGGCCGATCTTTGCCCGCCGGTTCTGGCCGATGGGGCGGGCGCTTCGCCCTCGGGCGCGGACGGCAGGTTCAACGTGCTTTTTATCTGCACCGCCAATTCGGCCCGCTCGATCATGGCCGAGGCGATCCTGCGCCATATCGCCGGCGACCGTTTTGCCGCCTTTTCCGCCGGCACCCGCCCCGCCGGGGCGCCCAACCCGCAAGCGCTGGAGACATTGCGCGCCAAAGGCTATGACATCGCGGATCTGCACTCAAAAACCCTGTCGGTCTTTCAGGGGCCTGATGCGCCGGAGATGGATTTTGTCTTTACCGTTTGCGACAAGGCCGCCAATGAAGAATGCCCGACATGGCCCGGTCATCCGATATCGGCCCATTGGGGCCTTGCCGATCCGGTCAATCCCGCAGCGTCGGATGCCGAAAGGATGATCGCCTTTCAGGCCACCTATGGCGCGCTGCGCAACAGGATCTCGGCCTTTGCCGCCCTGCCCATTGACAGCCTTGGCCGCGCCAGCCTGCAGCGCCGCATCGATGCCATCCCCACGCATAAGGAAGACGCATGACCACATATGCCATCAACGGCCTTGGGCGGATGGGCAAACTGGCGCTACGCCCGCTTTTGGAGAGCGGCGCAAGCATCGCCTTTATCAATGACGCGGCGGGCGATGCCCATATGCACGCCCATCTGCTTGAGTTCGACAGCGTCCATGGCCGCTGGCCCGCTGCGATTTCGGCCGATGATCAGGCGGTTGTCATCAATGGCACGCGCATCCCCGTGCATCAGAGCCGCGCCATCGCCGATCTGCCACTTGCGGGGGTCGATGTCGTGATCGACTGCAGCGGCGCCTTCAAGACCGAGACCGCCCTTGCCCCCTATTTTCAGGCCGGTGTGCGCAAAGTTGTCGTCTCGGCCCCGGTGCGCGACGAAAGCGCCGTCAATATCGTCTATGGCGTCAACCAGAGCGCCTATGATCCGGCGCGCCACCAGATCGTGACCGCCGCCAGCTGCACCACCAATTGTCTGGCGCCCGTGGTCAAGGTGATCCACGAAGGGTTGGGCATCCGGCACGGGTCGATCACCACGATCCATGATGTCACCAACACCCAGACCATTGTCGACCGCCCTGCCAAGGATTTGCGCCGCGCGCGATCGGCCCTCAATTCGCTGATCCCCACGACCACCGGCTCGGCCACGGCGATCACGCTGATCTATCCCGAACTTGAGGGCAAACTGAACGGGCATGCGGTGCGGGTGCCGCTTTTGAACGCCTCGCTGACCGACTGCGTGTTCGAAGTGGCCCGCCCCACCAGCGCCGAAGAGGTGAACGCGATGCTCAAAACGGCGGCCGAGGGCGCGCTGAGCGGCATTTTGGGCTATGAGGAACGCCCGCTGGTTTCGGCCGACTACACCAATGATCCGCGCTCATCGGTGATCGATGCGCCCTCGACCATGGTGATCGGCGGAACGCAGGTAAAGCTTTACGCCTGGTACGATAATGAATGGGGCTATGCGCATCGGCTGATCGATGTGGCGCGGATGGTCGGGGACATGCTTTGAGAGCGGAGCGCCCGGTGGCGGCTTATGTCGCCGTCACCGCCGCCTATTGGGCCTTCATGCTGACCGATGGCGCGCTGCGAATGCTGGTTTTGCTGCATTTTCATGCGCTTGGCTTTTCGCCGCTGCAGCTTGCCTATCTTTTCGTGCTTTACGAAATCGCCGGGATCGTCACCAATCTTTGTGCCGGCTGGATCGCCGCGCGCTTTGGGCTGACGCGCACGCTTTATGGCGGGCTGGCCCTGCAGGTGCTGGCCCTTGTGGCGCTCAGCGCGCTTGATCCGGCATGGGGTATCGGCGCATCGGTAGTCTTTGTCATGGCGGTTCAGGGCCTGTCGGGCGTGGCCAAGGATCTTACCAAGATGAGCGCAAAATCCGCGGTCAAACTGCTGGCCCCTGATCGGGGCGGCGCCCTGTTTCGATGGGTTGCGGTTCTGACCGGCTCAAAAAACGCGGTCAAGGGGCTGGGCTTTCTGCTGGGCGCGGCGCTGCTTGCCGGGCTTGGCTTTGTGACGGCAGCCCTGGCCATGGCCGCCGCGCTTGGCCTGATCCTGATTGCCGCTCTGATCTCCATGCCCGGCGGGCTGAGCCCGCGGCGGCAGGGCGCAAGGTTTGCCGAGGCGTTTTCAGCCAGCCGCAATATCAACCGGCTAAGCCTTGCGCGGGTCTTTCTGTTTGGCGCGCGCGATGTGTGGTTCGTCGTGGGAGTGCCTATCTATTTCTACGCGGTCTTGTCCGATGGCACCCCGGCGGGCCAGCGTTTGGCGTTTTATCTGATCGGCGGGTTCATGGCGCTCTGGACCGTGTTTTACGGGCTGGCACAGGCAAATGCGCCGCGGCTTTTGCGGGCCGGCGACAGGCCGCTTGCAGAGATTATCGCGCTGACGGTGCGATGGGCGGCGGCGCTGGCGCTTGTGCCGGCGATCCTGACGCTTGCAGCGCTCTGGGCCCCTGCCCCGGCGCCATGGTTTAGCGTGCTTCTGACCGCCGGGCTTTTGGTGTTCGGCGGCGTTTTCGCGATGAACTCGGCGCTGCACTCCTATCTGATCCTTGCCTTCAGCGATGCGCGCAGGGTCACGATGGATGTGGGGTTTTACTATATGGCCAATGCCGCCGGGCGGCTGATCGGCACATTGCTGTCGGGGCTGAGCTTTCAGCTGGGCGGGCTTGCGCTTGTGCTGGGCACGGCCACGGTTATGATCGTTTTCAGCTGGCTTGCCGCGCGCGGGCTGAGGGTGCCGATCAGGTCTTCTTGAGCACCAGAAAAGTCATCATCCCCAGCGGGGGGAAGGATTTCTGGGTCTGAACGCTCAGACAATCCTGCTCCAGAACCCGGCTCATCTGAAAATCCGAATGCCAGCCCAGAACATTTTCCAGCGGCGCGGTCAGTTTTTCGATAAAGGCCAGAAAGCCGGATTCGCGGGCGAAATGATTGGTGATCACCACCTCGCCGCCGGGCTTGAGAACGCGCGCAATCTCGGCCATCACGCGCTCGGGCTCGGGCGCGACCGACAGGATATGCATCGCGGCGACCGTGTCGAAATAATTGTCGGGAAAATCCAGTTCGCGGGCGTCCATCTCAATCAGTTCCTTGACCGGAGAGAGCGCCCGTTTGGCGGTTTTCTCGCGCGCCTTTTGCAGCATCTCGGCGCTGTAATCGATACCGATCACCTCGACATCGCCTTCGTATTTCAAAAGCGCCAGACCGGTCCCCACGCCCACCTCCAGAACGCGCCCGCCGCGTTTGTTGATGTAATCGACCGCCTTCCATCGTCCCTTGTTTGTGACCGCGCCAAAGGTTCTGTCATAAAATAGCGCCCACCGGGCGTAGGAGGATTTTACGGCAGAGATTTCCATGTCAGACTTTCCCGGCGCTGCGCCTTTTGAATTTGAAGTACGACCATATAAGCACCCCGGCATACCCAAGATCCAGCGCCACAAGGCTGGCCCAAGGGTATGAGACGAAAACCGCCAGTGCGATGACAAAACCAATCAAAATAAACTTGATGCTTCTACGATAAACTGAGACCCGCTTGAAGGAATAGGTGGGTATCTGGCTGATGAACAACAGACCGATCAGAACCAT
>JASBSV010000138.1 GCA_030148745.1 Paracoccaceae bacterium | reverse complement strand
CAGAACAAAACTGACCCCGGCCAGAATGAGGGTGGCGGAAAACCGGTCGGCGATCTCGTTTATCACGGGGCGGTTCAGCGAATAGGAGCGTCCGAAATCCCCGCTCAGCATATTGCCCAGCCAGATGAAATAGCGCTGCACCAGAGGCGCATCCAGCCCCAGATCGCGGTTGATCCGGGCCACGTTTTCAGGCGTGGCATATGACCCCAGAATTGCGGTTGCCGGATCGCCCGGGATCATCGCCATGATCAGAAAGACGATCACGGTTATTCCCAACAAAACCGGAATGGCCGAAATCAAGCGTTTAACGATATAGCTGCCCATTTCCGCCCTTCCCGGCCACCGCGAACCCCGGTGTTGTCACGCGGCAGAGCCCGAATATTCGGGCTCTGCGACAGTTTTCAGTTCTTCACGACATTCTGCAACTGCAGAAGAAACGACGGCTCAAGCGCAAAATTCTGCACCCGATCGCTGGTCACCGCGTTCTGCTTCCAGTTGGCCACAAAGACCCAGGGCGCATCGTCGTGCACAATTACCTGCATCTCTTTGTAAAGACGCGCGCGCTCGGCCTGATCGGTCGATGTGCGGGCCTTTTCCAGCAGGGCGTCAACCTTGGGGTTCGAATAATAGCCCGAGTTGAAGCCGCCCTTGTCCGGCCATGCATCTGTGCGCAGCGCCAGATAAGGCAGGGTGTCGGGATCGTTGGTCATCCAAGCCATCTCGGCCATGTCCGCCTTGCCCTCAAGCCCCGGGTTCACTTTGCCAAGGAAGGTGTTCCACTCGAAGGTCTCGATCTTGACCTTCAGGCCCACGGCAGCCAGATCCGCCTGAATGGCCGTGCCCATGGCAATCGGGTCCAGCATCCCCGAGCCGCCCTCGGTCACATAGAACGTCAACTCGGCCCCTTCAGCGCCCGCTTCCTTCAACAGCGCTCGCGCTTTTTCGGGATCGTAGGGATAGGGTTTGAGATCGTTGTTATAGGCCCATGCAAAGGCGGGCGGTGTCGGGCCTGCGGCGATATCGGCCGTGCCTTCCAGAACATCATTGGTAATGGCACCCTTGTTGACCGCATAGTTCGCCGCCTGACGCACCCGCTTGTCCGCGAAGGGGCCGCTTTTGGCGTTCAGGATCAGAAACCACACATGCGGGCCGGCCTGCTGAGCGATCTTGAAGCCGCCTTTGGAGAATTCAGCCAGCGAGGTGGGCGGCACTTCGACCATCATGTCGATACCGCCTGACAGCATTTCGGCCACGCGCGTATTAGCATCGGTGATCGGGCGGAACACCACCGCATCGGTGCCGGCCTTTTTACCCCAATAGGCGTCATTGCGGCTGACCACGACACGTTCGTTCGATTTCCATTCGTCGAATTTGAACGGCCCGGTTCCGACCGGATGGCGGCCGAACTCTTTACCGTATTTCGCCACAGCCGCCGGCGACACGATCAAGCCGGTGGGATAGGCAAGGTTCGACAGAAACGGCGCATAGGGCGCGTTCAGTTTGAATTTCACGGTCAGGTCATCGACCGCGGTTGTCTTTTGCACAGCGCTGAAGAAAAAGCTCAGCGGGAAAGGCCCGGTGTTGGCATAGGGGTGCGATTCGTCCAGCATCCGGTCAAAGTTGAACTTTACCGCCTCGGCATTGAAATCGGTACCATCCTGAAACTTGACCCCCGGGCGCAGCTTGAAGGTATATTCGGTGCCGTCATCGCTGATGGTCCAGCTTTCGGCCAGCCCCGGCTCAACCTCCAGCGTGCCGGGCTTGTAGCGCGTCAACCCCTCGTAAATGTTTACCAGTATTCGAAAGTCGTTCACTGCGGTGACCGCGGCGGGGTCCAGCGATTTCGGCTCGGCGATCTGACCGACGACCAGAACCCCGGGCGGCGTCTGAGCGACGCCGGGCAGTGCGAAGGACCCGACGGCCATTGCAGCACCCACCGCTGCGAACAGACCACGGCGTGTCCATTTCACAAGTTTCATTGTCTCATCTCCATGTTGGCAAGGTGCGAAATATTTATCATGATAATTTGCTTCTGTCAATTTTTCATGATAAATATGGGGAAACATGTCACAAGAGTTCCCATGACGTTTTCGATTCTTGCCCGCGACCCAAAAACCAACACCATCGGCGGCGCGGCCGCTACAGGAAGCCTTTGTGTCGGGGGCTGGGTCCTTCGTGGCGACGCCCGTGTCGGCATGTCGGCCAGTCAGGGCGCCTCGCCCAGCACGCTTTGGGGCGAAGCGGTGCTAGAGGCGATGAAATCAGGAGAGTCGGCATCCCAGGCGGTGAACGCCGTAACCGCCCCCGATAGCGGGCGCAGCTATCGCCAGCTTTCCGCGCTTGGCCGGTCCGGTCCGGGCGCGGCCTTTACCGGCGCCGACAATACCCCCGCCATGGGCAGCCAGATCTTTGAAGGCGGCGTGGTTGCCGGCAATATGCTGGCCAGTCAGCCCGTTCTGCAGGCGATGATCGAAGGCTTTACCGCCGCGACCGGGCCATTTGCCGAACGGCTTCTTGCGGCGCTGAACGCGGCCAACGCGGCAGGCAGCGATGCGCGCGGCCTTTTGTCAGCCGCTCTTCTGGTTTTATCGCCGGACCGGCCGCCCCTGACCCTGCGCATCGATTACAGCCAATCGCCTCTCGACGATCTTGCCGCGCTCTACCGCCATGCGACCACCGGCGAATATGCCAAATGGTGCGATCAGGTCCCCACCCTTGACGCGCCCGAGCGCAGCCTTGACTGAGACGGCGGCAAACTGGGGCGCCCTCGCTGCAACGCGGCTTGAGGAGATTGCCCGCATCTCCGAGCCGGGCCCGGGCGTCACCCGCCTGCCATACACGCCCGAGCACCGGCGCGCGATCGGCCTGCTTACGAAGTGGATGCAAGAGGCGGGGCTGAAAACCCACCTTGATGCAGCCGGCACGCTGGTGGGCCGCTGCGAAGGCCCGGAAGGCGCGGGCACCTTCTATGTCGGCTCGCATCAGGACAGTGTACGTCAGGGCGGCGCGTTCGACGGGATCATGGGCGTGGTCCTGCCCATTCTGGCCCTGCAAAAACTCGCGCAGGACGGTGTGACCCTGCCGTTTACGGTTGAGGTTCTGGCCTTTGCCGATGAAGAAGGCGTGCGCTTTCCCACCGCCCTTGTCGGCTCGCGCGCTCTGGCCGGCACCTTCGATCCTGCGGTTCTTGAGATGACCGATCGCGCGGGCATAACGCTGCGCACGGCGATGACGGATTTCGGCCTTGATCCGGGCGGCATTGCCGCGCTGCGCCGCCCTTCCGCTCTTGGCTATCTTGAGGCCCATATAGAACAGGGCCCGGTTCTGGAAGAGGCCGGTCAGGCCATGGGCGTGGTGACCGCGATCTGCGGCATTGAACGCCACCAAATCACCCTGACGGGGCAAACCGGCCACGCCGGCACCCTGCCCATGACCGCGCGGCGCGACGCACTGGTGGGTGCAGCGGCGCTTGTCACGCGCGTCAACCAGCTGGCGCTTGCCACCAGCGATTTGCGCGCCACGGTGGGCGAGCTGCATGTCGAACCGAATGTGGTCAATGCCGTGCCGCGGCAAGTCCGGCTCAGCGTCGAGCTGCGTTCACCCGATGACCGCATCCGCGAGGCCGCCGGTCGGCAACTGGCCGAGATCGCGGCGCAGATCGCCTCAGACGCCAGGCTGCAGCTAAGCGCAGCGCGCTGCTACAGCCAGCCCGCCCAACCCTGCGACGAAAATCTGAACGCCCTCCTCACCCGTGCCCTGCGCCAAGAGGGCGCCAGCGCCGTGGCGCTGGCGTCGGGGGCCACACATGACGCCTCGGCCATGG
>JASBSV010000135.1 GCA_030148745.1 Paracoccaceae bacterium | reverse complement strand
TTGGTGCGGTCGGCGGTGAACATCACCAGCGGGATGATCGCGAAAGGCAGCTGAAAACTCAGCACCACCTGGCTCAGCACCAAAAGCCGCGCGGTGCCGCTTTCGCCGTAAAGCATCGTGACCACCGCCGCGGGCACGATGGCGATGCCGCGGGTGATCAGCCGGCGCAGCCATGGTGCGATCTTCAGTTGAATGAACCCCTCCATCACGATCTGGCCCGAGAGGGTTGCGGTAACGGTAGAATTGAGGCCCGAGGCCAGCAGCGCGATGGCGAAAAGCGCCCCGGCGATGGGCAGGCCAAGCGCGGGGCTGAGCAGGGCGTGGGCATCCTGAATTTCGGCCACGTTGTAATTGCCGGCGGTGTAGAAGGCGGCGGCGGCTAGGATCAGGATCGAGGCGTTGATGAAAAGCGCGAACATCAGCGCAACGGTGGAATCGATGGTGGCCAGCCGGATCGCCTCGCGCTTTTCTTCTTTCGACGGGCCGATCTGCCGCGTCTGAATCACCGCCGAATGCAGGTAAAGGTTATGCGGCATGACCGTGGCCCCGATGATCCCCAGCGCCAGATACAGCATCTGCGGCGACTGCACGATACGCCCGTCGGGGATGAACCCGCGCATCACATCGCCGATCACGGGGGCGGCATAGAACATCTGGATCGCAAAGCTGACCGCGATCACCAGTGTCAGGCCGATCACCACCGCCTCGAGCCAGCGAAACCCGCGCCCCTGCAGCCAGAGGATCAAAAACACATCCATCGCCGTCAGGATGACACCGATTTCAAGCGGGATACCGAACAGCAGGTTCAGACCGATCGCGGTGCCGATCACCTCGGCCAGATCGGTGGCGATGATCGCCCCTTCGGCCAGCACCCACATGATATTGCCGACGACCGGATGATAGGCATCGCGGCAGGCCTGGGCCAGGTCGCGGCCGCTGGCGATGCCCAGCCGCAGGCTGAGCGCCTGCAACAGGATCGCCATGATGTTCGACATCAGCGCAACCGACAAAAGCGTATAGCCAAAGGCTGATCCGCCCGCCAGCGAGGTCGCCCAGTTGCCCGGATCCATATACCCGACGGCCACCAGATACCCCGGACCGAAGAAGGCGAAAAAGCGCCGCAGCAGCCCGCCATGCCCCGAACGGACCGAGCCGTGCGATTCCGATAGCGACAGGTAGCGCCCCTTGCGCTTCCAACCGGCCATGCCGGTTTCGGTTGTTCTGCTGTCCATCGTTGCGAGCCTTAGTTGAGAATGGTTCGCAATTTCAATAAGCGCCCGCGGGGGTAACGTCAAGCCTTGGAAACAGCGGGGATGCTCGCGGGGCCGGGGCAGCCCGCCGCAGCGCCCTGCTCAACAGCATATAGCGGTTAAAAAACACCACTACCCAAACCTTGGGCATCTCCCTATAGTGACGGTGGAACTCAGACATCTCGGACCAATGGAGGGGCCATGCGCTGTCCGTTTTGCGGAAATATCGACACTCAGGTAAAAGACTCGCGCCCGGCTGAGGATCACGTCGCCATCCGGCGCAGACGCTTTTGTCCCGCCTGCGGCGGCCGCTTTACGACCTATGAGCGGGTGCAGCTTCGGGACCTGATCGTTATCAAGTCAAACGGCCGTCGCGAGGATTTCGACCGCACCAAACTGGAACGCTCGATCCGTATCGCCCTGCAAAAGCGCCCGGTTGAGCCTGAGCGGATGGATCAGATGACCTCGGGCATTGTCCGGCGGCTTGAAAGCATGGGTGAAACCGACATTCCCTCCAAGACCATCGGTGAGATCGTGATGGAGGCACTGGCCCGTATCGATACGGTCGCCTATGTCAGGTTTGCCAGTGTTTACAAAAACTTCCAGGCCGCGGATGACTTCGATAAATTCGTAAGTGAGCTGCGTCCGCCGACCCAACCGGACGAGTGACTGCCCCAGGCGACCGCTTTATGAAGCTTGCGCTTGCGCTTGGCCGGCGCGGGCTTGGCCGCACTTGGCCCAATCCTGCGGTCGGGGCGGTTCTGGTGCGCGAGGGGCGCATTATCGGTCGCGGCTGGACCCAGCCGGGCGGTCGCCCCCATGCCGAGGTTATGGCGCTGGCGCAGGCCGGGCCGGCGGCGCGGGGCGCTACGCTTTATGTCACGCTTGAACCCTGTGCCCATCACGGCAAAACCCCGCCCTGCGCCGAGGCGGTGATAAAGGCAGGGGTGGCGCGTGTCGTCTCGGCTTTGGAAGATCCCGACCCCCGCGTTGCCGGGCGCGGCCATGCGATGCTGCGCGATGCGGGGCTGGCGGTTGTGGTCGGGCCGGGGGGCGATCAGGCGCGGCTGGACAATGCCGGTTTTCTGTCGCGGGTTGAGTGTGGCCGCCCGCTGGTCACGCTGAAACTGGCCAATAGTTTCGATGGCCGCATCGCCACGCAAAGCGGCGAAAGCCAGTGGATAACCAGCCCTCTGGCGCGGCGACAGGTCCATGCGCTGCGTGCCAGCCACGATGCGGTCATGGTCGGCGGGGGCACGGCGCGCGCCGACGACCCGCGCCTGACGGTTCGTGACCTTGGGGTCACGGCGCAGCCGGTGCGCGTCATCGCCTCGGCGCGGCTGGAGCTGCCTGATCAGGGCGATCTTGCGGCGAGCGCGGGTGAGGCGCCGCTGTGGCTGTTGCACGGCGCCGATGTGCCGCGCGCGCGCATTGCCCGCTGGCGCGATCTAGGCGCGGTCTGTCTTGAGGTTGGCACCGATACGGCCGGGCGGCTTGAGCCCCGGGCGATGCTGGCGGCGCTGGGCGCGCAGGGCCTGACGCGGGTGTTTTGCGAAGGGGGCGGCGCGCTGGCGGCGGCGCTCTTGCGCGCGGGGCTGGTGGACGAACTGGTGGGCTTTACCGCCGGTATCGCGCTGGGTGCCGAGGGGCGGCCATCGCTGGGGCCGCTTGGGTTGGAGCATCTGGCAGATGCGCCGCGGTTCGATCTGCAAGAGGTGCGGGCGCTGGGCCCAGATATCATGAACCGTTGGCGGGCGCGTTGATCTGCGTGCTTGCCGCGAAACGCTCTAGCGCCAGAAAAATCCGAAACCCGAAAGCATTCCCTGAAGCTTTGACAGGCTTCTGTTGAGGGGGCCGGGATGCGGGATCTGATCCCCCGCAAGGCGTTCGGCGATAATTTCAACCGGGCAGGGCCGGGCGCTGAGCGGATCGAAATAACGCGGATAGCCGATCAGGGTGGCATGGACCAGTTCAGGCAGGCTGACCCGCGCCTTGCGCCGCTCCGGAACCGGCGCCAGATCGGTGGTCAGGCCCCAGCCGGCGTAAAATGGCACCCCCAGACAGGTCACCGCACGCCCACGCAAGAGCGCTTCGAACCCCAGAAGCGAGGTCATCGTCCAGACCTCATCGACAGCCTCGATTGCATCGGCGGGATCGGCGGCCTCGATCACATGATCGGCGTAGGTCAAGGCCTCTTGGCGCGTCAGCGCCCCTTCGCGCAGCCCCGCTTCGACATCGGGGTGCGGTTTGAACAGGATCACCGCATCGGGGTTGGCCGCGCGCGTGGCCCGCAGCAGATCAAGGTTTGTGGCCACATCGGTGCACCCCTTGCGGATTGATGCATCATCCTCGACCTGACCGGGCACCAGAATGCGCCGCCCTTCGTCCTGCTCCGGCGCAGGCAATCCCGCGCGCGGTGCAAGGTTGTATTTCGACAGCCGCGCTTTGACCAGCGTTGTGATCAGCCGCTCGGCACGCAGCTTTTGCGCCGGGTCCAGATAGGGCGCCGCCGCGATCAGCGTCTCAAGCCGGCTGGGCCGGGTCGGATCATAGTAAATTCCCAGATCGTCCAGCACCAGCGACAGCGGCGGGATCAGTTTCGCGCCAAGGCCCTTTGAGCGCAGAAACCCATCTTCGACCCGGTAGAGCGTGACGCCGGCGCGGGCGCAGTCCTGGGCCAGATCGGCAGGCTCCTTCCCGGCCCAGACCATCAGCGACCGGCCCATGCGCGCAGCGCGCGCCAGCGCCCTGCCGGGGCGGTCATCAAAGATCACCCGCTTTTGGCTGCCAAAGATGCGCTGCAAAAAGTGACGCTTCCACAGGCGCATGCCGATGGCGACGTGGCCCTTGCGGTCCTGGCGAAACTGCATCACCTCGGCGCCCAGCGCCTCAACAGCGTCCTCAAGCTGGCCAAGCCGGTCGCGGCAGGGATCGAACCATTTGGGATAAAGGATCATCGCCCCCAGAAAAAGCTGCGCCCGGGTCAGGCGGCGCCGACGGCGGGGCAGTGGGTTTTCATCCGCCGTCAGGCCCCATCCGGCATAAAACGGCTGGCCGAAAACGCGCGGTTTATGACCTGCGAAAATCGCCTCGAAGCCCAGTTGCGACGACACGGTATAGACAGCGCGCGCGCCGGCCAGAAGGCGCCAGGGCGAAACCGGCTGAGAATAAAGCGTGATCCGCCCGTTCTCATCGGCGGGCGTGAAATATCCCGCGCGGTGGCCCGCGGCGGTTTCGGGGTGGGTCTTGATCACAATGGGCGCGCCGGGATGCTCCTCCTGGGCAAAGACCAGCATCTCCAGAAACTCGGCCCGCCCCGCGTTGCTGGCCAGAACCGAGGCATCGCCCTTGGTCTGATCCACCACCAGAACATAGCCCGGCTCGGGCGGGGCGATATCGGGATCAAAGGCGTTGTATTTGGACAGATCAAGCGCGCGGATACGCGCCGAAGCGGCGCGCGCCCGCTCCAGCAGGGCGGCGTCATCCAATGGCGCGCTCTCAAGTATCCGCTCCAGATCCGAGCGTTGGGCGGGGTCGAAATAAACGCCCGAGCGATCAAGGTTCAGCCCGACAGGCGCATCGCCCTCGCGCCCGGTGCGAACCGAGCGCAGGAAAGCATCCTCTACCCAAAGCACCGAGGCGCCGCGCCTTGCGGCCACCGCCAGACCGCGCCGCGCCGTTGGCCTCTGGCCCCAGACACCGACCCAGTCACCGCGCCTGGCAAGGCCAAGGCGGATGTCCCAGCCATCCAGATGCAGAATGCGGCGCAGCCGCCTTTGGGTCAGAAACCCGCCGTTATAGACAAAAAGACGCCGGCGGGGCGGGCCGCCGGCGTCAGAAACATTGTGGCCATCGGCCATGCCGGGCTTAGAGCCCGGTTACGGTTTTCAGGTTGTTCGCCGTGGTTGCCGGACCGGCAATCGCAGAGAGAACCTTGTTGAACTGCGTATAGGGCGCTTCGGTGACATAGACCGTATCGCCATCGCGGATCGCGAAATCACGCGCCAGGAACATGCCGTTGGGCTTGGTCAGATCCAGCAGATAGATCATCCGCTGCGCACCCTGCAGATCGCTGCGTCCCAGCACCTGATCGGCAACCTCGGCCGGCTCATTGCGAAGCACAAAGACCCCCGTGGGATCGGCAAGGTTCGAGTTCAGCCCGCCAACCGTCGCGATCGCCTCGATCGCAGAAAGCGTCTTGGTGCGGAAGTTCACCCGGTTTTGCGAGCCTGTGGCCCCCAGAGCGGTAAAGGCGCGCTGATCTTCTTCGACCAGAATCCGGTCGCCGCCGCGCAGGGCGATATCCATGCCGGGGTTCTGGTAAAGGTCCTGAAACCAGATCTTTTCGCGGTGCTGGCCGCGAATGACGGTCACTTGCGCAATCTCTGGCGGGATCGAAACGCCGCCGGCGCGCGCCAGCATCGACGAAAGCGTGCGGGTCGGCCGCTCGATCGGATAGACGCCCTGACCGCTTACTGCCCCTGTGATCGAAACGGTCGCGCCATCACCGGCCAGCCGCCGCACCATGACCTGCGGGTCAGGCGTTTGCGGAGCAAGTTTTGTGGTGATGATCCGGCGCAGCGCCTCGGGCGTGTTCCCGGCGGCGCGGATGCGTCCGGCGTAGGGTACAAAGATAAAGCCCGCGCCATCGACCTGAACCTCGTTCAGCGCGGTTGCGTTCTGGCCTTTGTTGGCCAATAGCCCCTCGTCGACATTCTCCCAGATCGTCAGCCCCAGCGTGTCACCCGGCCGGATCGTGTCCGAGCCGATGACATAGGCATTGCGAAACGCTTTGCTGAAGCCAAGGGCAGGCACCACCGCGGTGGCGCGTGTCACCCGGTCATTGACGGTGACGACAAAGGCATCGCCCTGTTTCTGGACCGAGCCTTCGAATATCTCGCGCTTGTTGGGGCCCACGCGGGGAAGCCCGCAGGATGAAAGAAAGGCGACCAGCACCAACAGGCCGGCGCTTTTGGCCCAGCGTGACTTGTTAATTTTCACTGCCTCGACTCCTCGACTTCGAAACTGCCTCAATTTTTTTTATTAACCCTACAGAATCCGGGGTAAAAAAGCCAGCAAACATATTGTCGGGTGTTAAGTTACAACGCGCAATTGTTGCCGAGGAGACGCATTTCCCAGTTTGAGCGCATCATAGGGATCGTCGGGTGAAAGCATCATATCGACGATCTGGCGCAGCAACTGACGCCGGCCACGGGTAGAATAAAACCCGCCTGCGATCTGCGAGGTTTCCAGAAGATAGCGGCGATAATCCTTATAGGCGCGGCTGTCGGGGCGGGTCGGTTGGGAAAAGAATTCAGGCAGGTTCTGGGTCGAGACGAACTCGGGCTTGGCATAGACCGCATCGCCAAACACCTTGAGCGGCAGCCCGCGCCACAGCACCTGCTGCGCGGCGGTGGAATTGACGGTTACGGCGCTGCGCGCATCGTCCAGAAGCGCGGCCAATTTGCCGCCGCGCACATAGTGAACCCGCGCGCTGACCCCAAGCGCGGCCGCGATCCGCCGGATTTCCTTGAGCATCTCAACGCGCCCGTCTTCCAGAGGATGGGCCTTGAACACAAGGTGATGATGCGGCGGCGCGCCCTCGGCAAAGCCGGTCAGGACAAGCTCAAGAAACTCGGTGATATCGCTGAAGGGGCTGTGGCTCTGGAAGCTGCTGTCATGCGCCAGTTGCAGCAAGACCAGATGATAGGGAAAGCCGCCGCGCTTGATCCTGCGCGTTGCCAGTATCCGGGTGATGGCGGTATAGGGCAATGTGATCAGGCGCTTGAGATATAACTGAAATTCCTTGGTCACCGGTAGATCCCGATGCGGTTTGAAATTGCGGAATTTTCCGTTTCGGAACATCACGAACCAATGATAAAGCGCGCCATAGAAAATATGCTGGCGCATGTCGCCCCAATGGCCGGGCGTCAGCGGCAGATCAAGCTGCGACTGGCGCAGCGCCTCCTGCATCTGCGGGATCGACATGTTCATCAGGCGCGAATTGCCGTTCGATCCGCCGCGTTCATAGGTCACCCAATAGGGGCGCATATAGCCTTCTTCAAAGACATGCACCACAATGCCCCGGGCGCGGGCGATGGTCACGGCTTCGGCATGGATGGCGCGGGTGTCGCCGTAAAGCACGATATCAGTGATCTTCTTGTCGGTCAGAAGCGCCTCGAAACGGGCTTTCCAGTTCTCGGGTTTGTCCTGAAAGGGGATAAAGCTTTTGCGGTCGGGCCAGAAAAAGCGGTCACCGGCGTTAAAGCCGACGCGCCAGACGCGGGCATCGGCGCAGGTGAGCATCTTTGACAATTGCCCGAAAAACGGCCCATGCGGCCCCTGAAGGAAAAGGAAATGTCGCGTCTCACTCATATTGCCTGTCCCGGCGGTCCCTTGCACTTGCGGCTGCTTGCCGATCTGTTGCGCTTTCGCAACCTGCCGGCCGGATCCTGTCGTTTAAGATTTACTAGATCGCAGCGCTGGCAAAATGGCCAATAAAAAAGGCGGTTTTGAGGCATTTATCCGGCTTTTCTTTCCCGCGCGGATGCGCCGGCTTGAATGAAGCGCAAGGGCAAGTTAACTGAAAACAGCGAAGGGAGACATCGCATGTTCACAGGCATCGTCACAGACATTGGTGAAATCCGCGATCTTGAACAGCGCGGCGACCTGAAGGCCCGGATCGGCACGGCTTATGACACCTCGGGCATTGATATCGGCGCCTCGATCGCCTGCGACGGGGTGTGCCTGACGGTGATCGCCCTTGGCCCCGACTGGTTCGATGTCGAGATTTCGGCAGAAAGCATCGGCAAGACGAATATCGGCGGCTGGGCCGTTGGCCGGGGCGTCAATCTTGAGCGCGCGTTAAAGGTGGGCGACGAATTGGGCGGGCATATCGTGTCGGGCCATGTCGATGGCGTGGCCACCGTTACGGCCATCAAGGACGAAGGCGACAGCACCCGCGTGACGCTGGCGGCGCCGCCCGATCTGGCCCGTTATATCGCGCCCAAAGGGTCGGTGGCGCTGAATGGCACCTCGCTGACGGTCAATGAGGTGGATGGAACCACCTTCGGGATCAACTTTATCCCGCATACCAAAACCGTGACGACATGGGGCGGGGTTGCGGTGGGCGATATCGTCAACCTCGAAATAGACACGCTGGCGCGCTATGTCGCGCGGCTTCGCGAGTTTGCGGCATGAGCGCGCCGGGCCCGGGTCACAACAAGGGTCCGACGATGGAAAAGGGCCGCGCCTGGCGCAGGCATTGCTGGACCCGCGCGCGGCGGGATCTTTTGCCCAGAATGCCGCTTGAGATTGTGCGCATCCGGATGCGCCGCGCGCGCGAGCTGGGCCTGCCTTATGCGACCTACAACACGATCCGCACCACCAGCGGACAGGATATCGTCGCCTTTCTGTTTTCCTCCAATGCCCTGCGCATGCACCGGCTGATCGACAGCGCGCCTGCCGAAAGGGTAGAAAAGCTCAAAAAACTGACCGATTGCGGCAAGGTTTTTGCCGCGCAACCCCCTTTTCGTGCAGAAGCCCTGTGCGCAAGGCTGAACGCGCAGGGGATAGACGTGAGCGCCGCCATCGATGCGCCGGGGCTTGCCGCCTCGTGGTCGGATCTGCGCCTGGCTTTGTCGCAGGTAATTCGCGCGGCCGGGCTGCCCTCGGAAGGGGTTGTGATCATTGGCGAAACCGCGCTTGAGCGGGAATGGTGCGCGGCCGGAAAGATGGCCGGTTTTGTCAAGGCGGACGCCTATTTCCAGCAGGGCGCCGCGATCTGACAATAGCGGGTTTGCGCCGCGATGCGCGCCGGAGCCACCGCACGGGTGCGTCAAAGTCTGAAACTGTTCTCTGGTCATTGACGCCCGGGTCCATTATCTGCCGGTCATACCCAAGACGCGTTCAGGATACTGGATAGATGCAAGACGACTATGCCGATGCGATAAGCACGACCGAAGAGATCATCGAAGATGCCCGAAACGGCCGGATGTTCATTCTGATCGACCATGAAGACCGCGAGAATGAGGGCGATCTGGTGATCCCCGCGCAGATGGCCACACCGGATGCGATCAACTTTATGGCCAAGCATGGCCGCGGCCTGATCTGTCTGACCCTGCCGGGTGAAAAAATCGATGCGCTGGGTCTGCCGCTGATGGCCTCTTATAACTCGTCGCGCCACGAAACCGCCTTTACCGTCTCGATCGAGGCGCGCGAGGGCGTTACCACCGGCATTTCCGCCCATGACCGCGCCCATACCGTGGCCGTGGCCATCGATGGCGCGGCAACAGCGGCCGATATCGCCACGCCGGGCCACGTCTTTCCCTTGCGCGCACGCGATGGCGGGGTTCTGGTGCGCGCCGGTCATACCGAGGCGGCGGTGGATGTCAGCCGTCTGGCCGGGCTCAACCCCTCGGGCGTGATTTGTGAGATCATGAACGAAGACGGCACCATGGCCCGGCTGCCCGATCTGGTGGCCTTCGCCCAGAAGCATAACCTCAAGATCGGAACGATCAGCGATCTGATTGCCTATCGGCGGCGCAACGACAATCTGGTGCGGGTGTGCAGCGAGGATGTAATCCATTCAGAGTTTGGCGGCGAATGGAACATGCGGATCTATACCGATGAAACCCAAGGAGCCGAGCATATCGTGTTGATCAAGGGCGATATCACCACGCCCGAGCCTGTCATGGTGCGGATGCATGCGATGGACCCGCTTTTGGATATCGTCGGCACCGGCGGGCCGCATCGCACGCATGAATTTGGCGATGCCATGCGGCTGATCGCGGCCGAGGGGCGCGGCGCGCTGGTTCTGCTGCGCGATCTGACCATGAAGCTGTCGCCCGAGGATGCCCATTCGCCCCAGACCCTGCGGCAATACGGGCTGGGCGCGCAGATCCTGTCGTCTCTGGGGCTGTCGCGGCTTATCCTTCTGACCAATTCGCCCACGCCCAAAGTTGTCGGGCTTGAGGGCTATGGGTTGTCGATCGAAGGCACCCGCCGCATTCCTGAGGAGTAAGTGACATGGCACAGGCCGAAAGTCATTATGTGATGCCGCTGCCGGAATTTGCCGATCCGGTGAAGGTGCTGATCGTGGTCTCACCCTACTACAAGGATATTGCCGATAATCTTTTGGCCGGGGCGGTGGCGGTTCTGGATCAGGTGGGGGCGGCCCATGAGGTGGTGCAGATGCCTGGCGCGTTGGAGATCCCTACCGCGATCCGCATTGCCGAACGTCTGTCGAACTTTGACGGCTATGTCGCGCTGGGCTGTGTCATCCGGGGCGAGACGACGCATTATGAGACGGTCTGCAACGACAGCAGCCGCGCGCTTCAGCTACTGGGGCTGGACAGTGCCTGTATCGGCAATGGCATCCTGACGGTGGAAAACTGCGCTCAGGCCGAAGTGCGGGCTGATCCTGAGGGGCAGAACAAGGGCGGCGGCGCTGCGGCGGCCGCGCTTCATCTGATTGCGCTTGCCCGCAAATGGGGCCAGAAGGGCCGCGACATCGGCTTTAAGCCCGGTGAGATCCTATTGGCCAGTGACAGCGACGGAACCACAATAACATGAACGACAAACGTCAGATGAAATCTGCCGCACGGCTTTACGCGGTGCAGGCGCTGTTCCAGATGGAAAGCTCGGGCCAGACGGTCGAGGCGGTGCAGGCCGAATTTCAGGACCACCGCTTTGGCGCGGTCTATGAAGGCGATGAAATGGCCGAGGGCGATGTCAGCCTGTTTCGCAAGCTGGTTGACGATGCGGTGAACCATCAGGCCGAGATCGACCAGATGACCGATCGCGCATTGGTGGCCAAATGGCCGATCAACCGGATCGATCCCACGCTGCGGGCGCTGTTTCGCGCAGCAGGCGCCGAAATCACTCATGGCGCGGCCCCACCCAAGGTGGTGATCAACGAGTTCGTCGATATCGCCAAGGCCTTCCACCCCGATGGCCGCGAGCCCAAATTCGTGAACGCGGTTCTGGATCATATGGCGCGCGAGGCGCGGCCCGAGGCTTTTTGAGCCCAGCCGCTGCAAATCCTGCAATCGCGGTTGGAACGCGCGGGCATCCGGCGCTAGGGTGAGCCTGTTTCATCCCAGCCTTTGCCGGAGCGCCCATGCCCAAGATCGATATCCTGTGTCTTTGCCAGCAATATGACCTGCGTGCCGTGTTCGGGCCGGGATTTGAGGCTTTTGACGATCTGCGGCTGGTCACCCCCGATGAGGTCACCGATCCTGCCTCGATCCGCTATGTTCTGGCGTTTCGGCCCGCCGCGGGCGCGTTCGAGGATCTGCCGAATGTCGAGATGATCTGCTCCATCGGGGCGGGCGTTGACGGCTTGCTTCGCCATCCCGGCCTGCGCGACGACATGGCCGTGGTTCGGATGATCAACCCCCAGCAGGCCGAGATGATGGCCGGCTTTGCGGCATGGTATGTCGTGGGCCACCACCGCGAGATGCACCGCTACCGCGCGCTTCAGGCCGAGCGCAACTGGCAGAGCCCGGCGGCGCCGCGTCTTCCCTCGCAATTTCCGGTGGCGGTTCTGGGCTATGGCAAGATGGGGCAGGCGATCGGCCGGGCGCTGGGCGCGATGGGCTATCCGGTGACCGGCTGGGCCTCGCGCGCGCGCAGTCAGGATGGCGTGCAGGTGCTGAGCAGCGAGGAGGGGCTGGCGCAGGCTCTGGCGCAGGCCCGCGCGGTGATCGGCGTGCTACCCCTGACGGATGCCACCAGCGGCTTTTTCAATGCCGAACGCTTTGCGATGATGCGTGACGACGCAATCCTTGTGCAGCTGGGCCGCGGCGGGCATCTGGTTGAAGATGATCTGATCGCCGCCCTCAATGCCGGGCGCCCGGCGCTTGCCGCGCTCGATGTCACGCAGGTTGAGCCTTTGCCCCGGGACAGCGTGCTCTGGTCGCACCCCAAGGTGATGCTGACCCCTCATATCGCAAGCGACAGCGATGGTGCGGCGATTGCCCGCGCGGTCAGCGACAGCATCCGCGCCCATCGGGCAGGCCGGCAGCCCGAGGGGCTGGTGGACCGCCAGCGCGGCTATTGAGAAAGGCGGTAAAAAGGGTGGGGTGATGGCGGGCCCGCAGCAACCGTAAGGGTAACTCATTCCCGAGGACCTGTATGTACAGGTGGGCGCCGGATAGTCAGACCAGGATCTGATCAGAGCCAGCTCCCTCGGAATTGCTTAAGGCCACTGGAATTTGACCCCGGCACGAGAAGAGCAGAACCCGCCGTGCCCATAGGTAGGGG
>JASBSV010000134.1 GCA_030148745.1 Paracoccaceae bacterium | reverse complement strand
GCGGTGTGTAAAGCGGACCGAATGCAGCGGTCCCTCGATACTGTCCTGCCAGAATTCGATGAATTCGAACAGCTTGGGGTGATCCGGCGCCAGATCGTAATCCTGCCAGATGAACGTGTTCAGCACATGTTTGTAATCGGGCATCCGGTAGTAGAATTCCGCCGTGGTCAGCCCGTATCCTTTCAACATCAGTTCCGTCTCTGAGACCTGCATTGCGCACCTCGCTTTTCTTATGAGAAAAGTCTGCCGAGCGAATCTTTACTTTTCAATAAAAACAGTATGTTAGCAGCCGACACTCATGGCTGCCAAAATGACGCCTGGACCCACCATTGCACGCAATCCCTTGGGTCTGATATAAGGCTTCCAACAAGATATGGCATAGACAAAAGCAGGCCAGCACCGTGAGCGATACGCCCGAACCCCCTGAGAACGAAGAGAAAATTCCGCCGACCCCGCGCGGTCCGTCGATCTCTATCGAAAATGAGATGAAGGCGAGCTATCTCGACTACGCCATGAGCGTGATCGTGAGCCGTGCGATTCCCGATCTGCGCGATGGCCTGAAACCTGTGCATCGGCGCATTCTTTATGCGATGTATGAAGGCGGTTACACGCCCGACAAGTCGTACCGCAAGTCCGCGAAGTCCGTGGGCGAGGTGATGGGCAACTATCACCCGCATGGCGACAGCGCGATTTACGACGCGCTGGTGCGCATGGCGCAGGATTTCTCGA
Organism: Paracoccaceae bacterium; assembly: GCA_030148745.1. GTDB lineage: Bacteria > Pseudomonadota > Alphaproteobacteria > Rhodobacterales > Rhodobacteraceae > JASBSV01. The sequence goes on along the minus strand of JASBSV010000134.1, from coordinate 35,553 downwards.
TGTCGCTGCCCCTGCTGGACGGTCAGGGCAACTTTGGCTCGATGGATGGCGATAACGCCGCGGCCATGCGCTATACCGAAGTGCGGATGGACAAACCCGCCGCTGCGCTGCTGGCCGACATCGAAAAGGATACGGTCGATTTTCAGGACAATTACGACGGCAAGGATCAGGAACCTTCGGTTCTGCCGGCGCGGTTTCCCAACATGCTGGTCAATGGCGCGGGCGGTATCGCCGTGGGCATGGCCACCAATATCCCGCCCCATAACCTGGGCGAGGTGATCGATGCCACGCTGGCCCTGATCAAAGAGCCTGACCTGACCTCGGAACAACTGATGGAGTATGTCCCGGCCCCGGATTTTCCGACGGGCGGCATCATCCTTGGCCGTACCGGCGCGCGCAAAGCCTATCTTGAGGGGCGCGGCAGCGTCATCATCCGCGCCAAGACCCGGGTCGAGGAGATCCGCAAGGACCGCTATGCGATCATCCTTGATGAAATCCCCTATCAGGTGAACAAGGCGACGATGATCGAACGCATCGCCGAAATGGCGCGCGACAAAAAGATCGAAGGCATTGCTCATGTGCAGGACGAAAGCGACCGGGTCGGCGTGCGCGTGGTTATCGAGCTGAAGCGCGACGCCACCGCCGAGGTCGTTCTGAACCAGCTGTTCCGCTATACGCCGATGCAGACATCCTTTGGCTGCAATATGCTGGCGCTGAATGGTGGCCGGCCCGAGCAACTGACGCTCAGGAAATTCCTGACCAGCTTTATCACCTTCCGCGAAGAGGTTGTCGCCCGCCGCACCGCCTATGATCTGCGCAAGGCGCGCGAGCGCAGCCATATCCTTTGCGGTCTGGCCGTGGCGGTCACCAATGTCGATGAGGTTGTCGCGACCATCCGGTCATCGGCCGATGCTGCCGAAGCGCGCCACAAGCTGATGACGCGCCGCTGGCCGGCAGGCGATATCGTCGAATATATCAACCTGATCGACGATCCCACTCATAGGGTGAATGACGACGGCACCTATAACCTGTCCGAGGTTCAGGCCCGCGCGATCCTTGACCTGCGCCTGCAACGCCTGACCCAGATCGGTGTCAAAGAGGTCACCGACGAATTGCAATCGCTGGCCGAAGCGATCCGCGAGTATCTGGACATCCTGCGCTCGCGCGACCGGATCATGGCGATCATCGCCGACGAGCTGGCCGAGGTGCGCGAACAATTCGCCGTGCCCCGCCGGACCGAGATTGTCGACTGGTCGGGCGATATGGACGACGAGGACCTGATCGAGCGCGAGGATATGGTCGTCACCATCACCTCGGGCGGCTATATCAAACGCACACCTCTGGTCGATTTCCGTGCCCAGAGGCGCGGTGGTAAGGGCCTGTCGGGAATGTCGACCAAGGAAGAGGATGTGGTCACCACGCTTTTCGTGGCCAACACCCATACGCAGCTTTTGTTCTTTACCACCGACGGGATGGTCTACAAGCTCAAGACATGGCGCCTGCCGCAAGGCTCGCGCACTGCCAAGGGCAAGGCCATTGTCAACATCCTGCCCATTCCCGCGGGCGTGTCGATTGCAGCGATCATGCCGGTCGACAGGGACGAGGATGAATGGGACGAATTGCAGATCATATTCGCCACCTCGGCCGGTGACGTGCGCCGCAATGCGCTGTCGGATTTCACCACTGTGATGCGCAACGGCAAGATCGCGATGGACCTTCCCGAAGGGGTCGAACTGGTCAATGCGCGGATCTGTTCGGAAGATGACGATGTAATGCTGGTCACCAATTCGGGCCGCGCGATCCGTTTCCGCACCACCGACGTGCGGGTCTTCAAGGGCCGCAAATCCACCGGCGTGCGCGGCATTCGCCTGTCGGGCGATGACCGTGTGGTGTCGATGTCGGTGATCCGCCATTTCGTGGCCACGCCGGAAGAGCGCGCAGGTTACCTTAAAATGCGCCGCGCGGTTGCCGGGCTGACGGATGAGGCCGAAGGCGAGGATGAAGAGACCGTCGCAGGCGCCATCAGCCCCGAGCGTTACGCCGAAATGTCGGCGGCCGAAAACCTGATCCTGACGATCACAAAGGGCGGGGCCGGCAAATTGTCGTCCAGCCATGACTACCCGGTGCGCGGACGCGGCGGCATGGGCGTGGCGGCGATGGACCGCGCAATGCGCGGCGGCGATCTGATCGCATCCTTCCCGGTCGAGTTGCAGGATCAGATCATGCTGGTCACCAATCAGGGTCAATCGATCCGGGTGCCGGTTCAGGGTATCTCGTTCCGCTCGCGCAGCGCCGGCGGCGTCAAGGTTTTCAACACCGCCAAAGGGGAAGAGGTCGTCTCGGTCGCCTGGATCGCAGATCAGGGCGATGAAAACGGCGAGGGCGCCAATGGCGATGACGACGCTGCCCCCGGTGGCGGAGGCGAGGACGGCGGCGCATGATCTGAACGACCCGGCAGCGGCGCGCGCTGCCGGCGCCGGACCGGATTTAGTTGGGGCTTGCCCAATCCGGCCCAATTATGCGCCCTCATATAACCGCTTTGTTTACTATTGGCCAAATCGCCATTCTGGGCCTAAAATACCCCAATGGTGCATTGGGACGATTTCCGATTTATATTAGCGCTGCACCGGCACGGAACAATGACGGCCGCCGCGGCTGCGCTCAAAACAAATATTGCAACAGTGTCACGGCGAATAGAGCGCGCCGGTGAGACGCTTGGTACGCCGCTGTTTCACCGCGAGGGTGGCGCATGGTCGGTTTCGACCGCCGGGCGGGCCTTTATCTCGGTCGCCGAAGAGTTCGAGTCAAACCTCAGACGCGAGGAAAACAATATCGACAAGGCCGCCGGCGATCAGGTCACCACGATCAGGATCGCCGCGCCGCCGGTCATCATCTCGCTGCTGCTCCTGCCGGCTCTGGACCGTCTGCTGGCCCGTGATCCCCTCCTGAACATCGTGCTGATGAACCGCGGGCAAGGCAGCGGCCTGGGCGAGGCTGACCTGGTGGTGCAGACCGGTGATCGCCCCTATGCCGGCCGCCTCAGAATGCATCACGTCGGATCGGTCGGCTTTGGCGCCTATCGTTTTGCCAGCGGCACCTCGCCCGACTGGGTGGCGCTGGCCCCCGAATTCGACCGATCGCTGCCCAGCAAACTGGGCTATCAGATATTCGGGCGCCCGCCGCGGGTACGCGTCGATCACTTTGACCACAAGCTTGCGGCGATGAAGGCCTGCGGCTTTGGCGGCATCCTGCCTGATATCGCCGCCTCGGCCCAGCCGGGGTTGGAGCCCTTCGGCAACCAGCCCCGCCCCCGGCTTTCGCTGGATCTGTGGTACGGCTATCACATCTCGCGCGTCGAGGATGCGGTTTTGCAGGATGTCACCTCTTGGCTAAATGAGACCATGGGTTCCGAATCCCGCCAGCCTCATCTCATGCCCGCCGCGCGCCAGTTGGGCACGATAGAAACCCGCGGCTGAGTTTCTGTATTTATATTAATTTTATCAATAACTTGCCAAAGTCTCATTTTTCGCAAAACAGCCTTTGCAAAACTTTGTATAGACCAAAGGATATGTTTCACGCTCAACTGTATCCAAGGTCTGAATGACGTCCCTTGTATGTTCAGGCTGTTATCTCCCCCAAGGGAGAGACGTCGCTCCTGCGTTTCTCTCTCTTTGCTCCGAGAGGGGCATGATTCAGGGGTCTCTGACCGGGGTGTCGTCCTCATGATCCCTTTCAGAGCCCCCTGAATCCCCAATCTTCCCCCGCTGCCCGGCCCGGTGCAGGCTGATGCGCCTTTTCAATGGCCGCCCGGGGCGCTACATCGCGGATCATGACAGAGACACTTCATATCATCGGCGGCGGCATGGCCGGATCCGAAGCCGCATGGCAGGCGGCCAACGCGGGGCTGGACGTGGTGATCCACGAGATGCGCCCGCAAACCCCCACCTTTGCCCATAAGACCGGCGATCTGGCCGAAATGGTCTGTTCCAACTCTTTCCGTTCGGATGACGACGAACAAAATGCGGTGGGCCTTCTGCATTGGGAAATGCGCGCCGCTGGCGGGCTGATCATGGAGATGGCCGATGCAAATGCGCTGCCAGCGGGCGGTGCCCTTGCCGTCGACCGCGACGGCTTTGCCCGCGCGGTGACCGCGCGTATCACCGCACATCCGCGCATCACCGTCGCGCCCGGTGAAATCGACCAGCTGCCGCAAGACGGCCATTGGATCATCGCCACCGGCCCGCTGACCTCGGGCGCTTTGGGTCAGGCGATTGCCGCCGAAACCGGCGCCGAGGCGCTGGCCTTTTTCGACGCCATCGCGCCCATCGTCTATGCCGACAGCATCGACATGGATCAGGCCTGGTTCCAGTCGCGCTATGACAAGGGCGAGACGGAAGAGGAACAAAAAGCCTATCTCAACTGCCCGATGACCCGCGATCAGTATGAGGCTTTCATCGATGCCCTGCTGAGCGCCGACAAGACAGAGTTTCACGAAGGCGAAACAGCCGGCTATTTCGACGGCTGCCTGCCGATCGAGGTGATGGCCGAACGCGGCCGCGAGACGCTGCGCTTTGGCCCGATGAAACCTGTGGGCCTGACCAATCCGCATCGCCCGCAGGACAAAGCCTATGCCGTGGTCCAGCTGCGCCGCGACAATGCGCTGGGAACACTGTTCAATATCGTCGGCTTTCAGACCAAGATGAAATACGGCGCCCAGACGCAGGTCTTGCGGATGATCCCCGGCCTTGAGGAGGCCCGCTTTGCCCGGCTCGGCGGCATCCACCGCAACACATTCCTCAACTCGCCCAGCCTGCTGGACGATCAGATGCGCCTGAAATCGCGCCCCAACATCCGCTTTGCCGGTCAGATCACCGGCGTCGAAGGCTATGTCGAAAGCGCCGCGATGGGGCTGCTGGCCGGGCGCATGGCCAGCGCCCAGATCCTTGGCCAAAGCCTGCCGCCCGTGCCGCAGACAACCGCGATGGGGGCCCTTGTCACCCATATCACCGGCGGCGCCGAGGCCAAGACATTCCAGCCGATGAACGTCAACTTCGGCCTATTTCCCCCGATCGATGCCAAAGGCGGGCGGCGCGGGCGCAAGATCCGCTACAAAGCCTATACCGACCGGGCCAAAACCGACTGGAACAACTGGCTGGCACAAGCCAGCAAGACGCCTTGATCACCCGCTTTGCGCCCTCGCCCACCGGCCCTTTGCATCTGGGCCACGCCTATTCAGCGATCCTGGCCCATGACATGGCGCAAAACGCCGGCGGCCGCTTCCTGCTCAGGATCGACGACATCGACCGCGCCCGCGCGCGCGCCCATTGGGCCGATCAGATCGCCGATGACCTGCATTGGCTGGGGCTCACATGGCCGCAGCCGCCACTGGTGCAATCCACCCGCCTGCCCGCCTATGAGGCCGCGCTCGACCGGCTCTGGGCCGCTGGTCTTCTCTATCCCTGCCACTGCAGCCGTCGCGACATCGCCAATGCCGCCGAGGCGCCGCAGGAAGGCGTGCCAACTCATGGGCCCGACGGTCTGATCTATCCGGGCACCTGCGCCCCGCCGCCCGATCACCCGCCGCCGCAAACACCCCGCCCCGCGGGCGTCGCCCTGCGCCTGTCGATGCGCCGCGCCATGGATCTGGCCGGCCCGGACCTCAGCTTTACCGAAACCGGTCATGGCCCGGGGGGCGAGACGGGCATCATCCGCCTTTCGCCCGCGCAGATGATCGACACCATCGGCGATGTCGTCCTGTCGCGCCCCGCGATGGCCGGCTCTTATCACCTCTCGGTCACCCTCGACGACGCTTTCCAGAAGATCACCCATGTCACCCGCGGGCGCGATCTTTTCGCCGCCACCGCCATCCATCGCCTGCTACAGGCGCTGCTGGACCTGCCGACGCCGGTCTATCACCACCACCGGCTGATCCGCGACGAGGCGGGCAAGCGCCTGGCCAAACGTGACGACGCCCGCGCCCTCGCCAGATATCGTCAGGATGGCGCCACAGCAAAAGACATCCGCCGGATGCTCGGGCTCTGACCCTTCCATTTGGCAAAAATATCCCCGCCGGAGGCCGCGGGCCCGCGCCCGCGACACTCCGCCCGGCTCAGTGCTCGGGGCGCAGGATCTCCACCTCATCGCCGCTGCGCACCGCGGTATAAAAACAGCTGCGCCGCCCGGTGTGACAGGCCGGCCCCTGCTGGCGCACGATCAGCAACAGACAATCGCGGTCGCAATCGATGCGCAGCTCGACCAGTTCCTGCCGATGACCCGAGGTTTCGCCCTTGACCCAAAATTCCTGCCGCGAGCGTGACCAATAGGTCACCTGCCCGCTTGCCAGCGTACGCCTGATCGCCCCGGCATTCATCCAGGCCATCATCAGAACCTCGCCGCTCTCCTCTTGCTGAGCGATTGCCGGGATCAGACCGGCGTCATTGAATTTCAGGGTCTTGGGATCAAAGGCCATGGCCACACCTTTTTGTTTTGCATCTGGAACAGGCAGGCCTATCTATGACAGGATAGCGCCCGAAGGAAGGCCCGATGACTGCGGAAAACGATCTGATCAAACTCTATTCCTCGCGAATTCTGGCGCTGGCGGCGGATATGCCGCGCACCCAGCGGCTGGCTGATCCCTCGGCCACGGTGATGCGCCGCTCACCGCTCTGCGGCTCGACCGTGACGGTCGATCTTTGCGTGCAGGACGGGCGGATCACCGATTATGGACAGGATGTCAAAGCCTGCGCTCTGGGTCAGGCGGCGGCGGCGGTTGTCGGCGCCAATGCGGTCGGCTGCACCCGCGCCCAGATCGAAACCGCCCGCGATCAGCTGCGCGCGATGCTTAAATCCGGCGGGCCGGCGCCCGATGCCCCCTTTGACGGGCTTGAGGTGCTCGAGCCGGCGCGCGATTACAAGAACCGCCATGCCTCGATCATGCTGGCGATTGAGGCCACCGCCGAGGCGATGGAGATGGCCGAAAAGGCCGATTGCGCCTGACAGGCCGCCCGGGCCGGCCAGACCCGACCCCCTCTTACGGCATAGCTGCATAAAAAAACCGCCGCGCTTCCGGTCAGGAAGGCGGCGGCAGGGCGCGGGTCTGTCAAACGCTCAAAAGCTTGCAATAGGGGGTGAGGCAACCCCCGGGGCAAAGGACAGGCAAGCATCAAAGGACGCATCATTTGGGGACAGGATGCGAGGCTTGGCGCCGGACAGACCGCGTGGCAGTTCAGTTCAGATCACATCAGGCCGGCAGATAAAGCGTCACCAGCAGCGTTACCACCAGAGCGGCGGCGCCAAGTGCGTCCCCGGCCAGAGTGCCGGATGAGCGTGCAAGGGCGGATTTGAGTTCGTTAAACATCTGGGCGATCCTGTTGTTCGTGTTTGTTGCCTCTTTGTTCTCAAATTATTTACCCTCTGTAAAGAACTTTTTGAGAACATTTGTGAACAAAACCGGGGAACGCGGGCTAACCCACTGAAATCAAACCGATTGCCTGATCCTGCTCCATCAGCCACAAAAGAACGCGCGCCGCCTTGCCGCGCGGGCCGGTCAGCCCCGGATCGTCATGCATCAGTTTGCGCGCATCCGATTGGGCCACCGCCATCAGTGCCGCCTGATGCTCAAGATCGCCAATGCGGAACCTTGGCAGCCCCGATTGCGCCGTACCGATCAGATCGCCGGCCCCGCGCATCGCCAGATCCTCTTCGGCGATGCGAAACCCATCCTCGGTCTCGCGCAGGATATGCAGCCGCCGGTCGGCGCTTTCCGACAGCGGCGGCTGATACATCAGCAAACAGGTCGAACTGGCCGCCCCCCGCCCGACCCTGCCGCGCAGCTGATGGAGTTGCGCAAGGCCAAAGCTTTCGGCCCGTTCGATCACCATGATCGAGGCATTGGGCACATCGACCCCGACTTCGATCACCGTGGTGGCGACCAGAACCTTCGTCTCGCCGCGCTGAAACGCCGCCATCGCGGCATCTTTTTCCGCCGGCGCGATCTGCCCGTGCACCAGCCCCACCAGATCCTCGCCCAGGGCCGCGCGCAGGCGTTTGAACCGCTCTTCGGCGGCGGTGTAATCCAGAACCTCGCTTTCCTCGACCAAAGGGCAGACCCAATAGGCCTGCCGTCCCTCGGCAATCGCGCCGCGCAGCCGCTCGATCACCTGATCTATGCGCGCGGTGGGCACCAGAGCGGTCTGGACCGGCGTGCGGCCGGGCGGTTTTTCGTCCAGAACCGACACATCCATATCGCCATATTGCGCCAGCGACAGCGAGCGCGGGATCGGCGTTGCCGTCATCACCAGAACATCCGCCGCCTGCCCCTTGGCGCCCAGTTCAAGCCGCTGGCGCACGCCAAAGCGGTGCTGCTCATCGACAACGGCAAGGCGCAGATCCTTGAAAACAACGTCTTTTTGAAACACTGCATGGGTGCCGACAAGGATCTGGATATCACCCGCCGCCAAAGCCTCGAGCTTGGCGCGCCTCTCACGCCCCTTGTCGCGCCCGGTCAGGATCTCGACCACCACACCGGCGGCTTCGGCCGGCGGGCGCAGGTTGGCCAGATGCTGGCGCGCCAGAATTTCGGTCGGCGCCATCATCACGCCCTGCCCGCCCGCCTCGACCGCGACCAGCAAGGCCATCAGCGCCACCAGCGTCTTGCCCGATCCGACATCGCCCTGCAAAAGCCGGTTCATCCGCTCGGGCGCGGCCATATCGGCGGCTATTTCGGCGATGGTGCGCTGCTGTGCGCCCGTCGGCGTATAGGGCAAGGCGGCCAGCACCCGGCGCTGAAGCTTTTGCGTGGCGCGTGAGGCCACGCCTTTGCCGCGCCGCACCGCCCGGCGCGCCAGTGCCAGGGTCAGCTGATGGGCGAAAAATTCGTCATAGGCCAGACGCAGCCGCGCCGGCGCCGTTGATGCCAGATCGCGCGGCCCCGCCGGATGATGCGCCTGCCGCACCGCCGCATCCCAATCGGGCCAGCCTTCGCGCACCTTCTGCGCCGGGTCGATCCATTCCTCCAGCTGCGGCAGCCGCTGGGTCGCCGCCGCCACCGCCCGCGTCATCAGCCTCAGGCTGACCCCTGCGGTCAGCGGATAGACCGGCTCAAAGGCCGGGATCTCATCGCCCTGCTCGGGCTCAAGAATGTGATCGGGATGCACGATCTGCGCCACCCCGTCGAAAATCTCGACCCGCCCCGAGATCAGTCGCCGCGCCCCTGTGGGCAGGATCTTTTGCAGATATTCGGGCCGCGCGTGAAAGAAGACCAGTTGGAAATCGCTTTGCGCATCGCGCATCACCACGCGGTAAGGGCGCCCACGCGCGCTGTTGGGGATATGCCGCTCGACCTCGGCCTCGACCGTCACCATCGCCGGCGCCGCCACCTCGCGGACCGAGGCGCGGCGGCTGCGGTCAACGCCCGAATGCGGCAGGGTAAAAAGCAGATCGCGCGGCTTTTCGATGCCGATGGCGCCAAGGCTTTTGGCGGTTTTCGGCCCGACCCCTTCCAGCGATTCAAGACTGGAAAACAGCGGGAACAGGATTTCCGGGCGCCCGCTCATATCGCGCCGATCAGCTCGATCCAGGCGTCTTCGTCGATCACCTCAACCCCCAGATCGGCGGCTTTTTTGGCCTTGGAGCCCGCCCCCGGCCCCGCCACCAGCAGATCGGTTTTCCCCGAAACCGAGCCTGACACCTTGGCGCCCAACGCCTCGGCCCGCGCCTTGGCCTCGGCCCGGGTCATCTTTTCCAGCGTGCCGGTAAAGACCAGCGTCTTGCCCGCGACGGGGCTTTGCACATCGCCGCGCGGTGTCGCCTCTTGAATGTCCAGATGCGCCACCAGCCGGTCGATCGAGGCGCGCTCGGCCTCCTGCGCAAAAGCGTTCAAAAGCGAGCGGGCCATGACGGCGCCGATACCGTCGATGCCGATCAACTCCTCCCAGGCCTCGCCCTCGCCCGGCGCCGCATGGGTCATCGCATGTTCAAAGGCTTGCCAGCTTTGGTAATGCGCTGCCAGCAGGGCCGAGGCGCTTTCCCCCACATGCCGAATTCCAAGGGCAAAGATCAGCCGGTTGAGGCCCACCCGGCGGCTTGCATCGATGGCCTCAAACAGCTTGGCCGCCGACCGCTCGCCCCAGCCTTCGCGGTTTTTCAGCTGTTGCAGGCCGGTGCCGAACCGCTCTTTTAGGGTAAAGATATCCGCCGGCTCTCTGATCCAGCCGTCTTTATAGAACTGCTCGACCTGTTTGGCGCCCAGCCCGTCGATGTCAAAAGCCGCGCGCGAGACGAAATGCTTCAGCTTTTCAACTGCCTGCGCGGGGCAGATCATCCCGCCGGTGCAGCGGCGCACCGCGTCACCCTCTTCGCGCACCGCGTCCGATCCGCATTCGGGGCAGCGGGTGGGAAAGACATATGGCACCGCATCATCGGGCCGGCGCGACAGATCGACATCGGCGATCTTGGGGATCACATCGCCGGCGCGGTAAACCTGAACCCAGTCGCCCACACGGATATCGCGCCCCTCGCGGATCGGGTTGCCGTTTGCATCGCGCCCGGCGATATAATCTTCGTTATGCAGCGTGGCGTTTGACACCACCACCCCGCCCACCGTCACCGGCAAAAGCCGCGCCACCGGGGACAGCGCCCCGGTGCGGCCGACCTGAATGTCGATCGCCTCAAGCCGGGTCCATGCCAGTTCGGCGGCAAATTTATGCGCAATCGCCCAGCGGGGCGTGGTCGAACGAAACCCAAGCCTGCGCTGCAGCTCAAGATCGTTGACCTTGTAAACCACCCCGTCGATGTCATAGCCCAGCGTGGCGCGCGCCGCCTCGATCCGCTTGTAGGTCGCGATCATCTCATCGGGGCCCCGGCACAGCGTGGTCAGCGGGTTGGTCTGAAACCCAAGCGCGCCCAGACGCTCAATCGCGCCCATCTGCGTCTGCGCCAGCGGCGCCGACAAAGCCCCCCATGCATAGGCAAAAAACCGCAGCGGGCGGTTCTGGGTGATGGTGGGGTCAAGCTGGCGCAGCGATCCGGCCGCCGCGTTGCGCGGATTGGCGAATGTCTTACCCCCGCGCGCGGCCTGACGCTCGTTCAGCGCCTGAAAATCGGCATGCGACATGTAAACCTCGCCGCGCACCTCCAGCAGATCGGGCGCGCCGCGCAGGCGGGTGGGAATATCGCTTATGGTGCGGGCATTTGCGGTGACATTTTCACCCACCGCCCCATCGCCGCGCGTGGCCGCCTGCACCAGTTCCCCCCTCTCATAGCGCAGCGACAGCGACAGCCCGTCAATCTTGGGCTCGGCGGTAAAGAGCAGCGCCTGATCCCCGTCAAGCCCAAGGTATTTGCGCACCCTTTGATCAAACTCGCGCACCTCATCATCCGAAAAAGCGTTGCCGAGCGAAAGCATCCGCATCTCATGCGCCACTTTGGCAAAGCCATCGGCGGGCGCCGCGCCGATCTGTTCGCTGGCGCTGTCGGCGCGTTTCAGATCCGGCCAGCGCGCCTCGATCGCGCTGTTGCGCCGTTTCAGCGCGTCATATTCGGCGTCCGAAATCTGTGGCGCGTCATCGGCGTGATAGGCCCGGTTGGCCGCCGCCAGAAGCGCGGCCAGCCGCGCCAGCTCTTTCCGGGCCTCTGCCTCGGTCAGATCGTCAACGGGTGTTTCGGCGCCCATCTTTGTCTCCGCAAATTCACAGTGACAGTGATAGGAGCCGCCCCGCAAGAGGTCCAGTCTTCACGGCCGCCAATGGGCCGCAAAATCAGGCGCGCCGCCGCCCGCGGGCCTGGCCCGGCATCGGCGCCGCGGCCTCAGCTGCCCGGTCAGGCGCCAAGGGCGATCTTTTCGGGCATCTCGGACGGTTCGGGATCACGCAGCACATATCCGCGCCCCCAGACGGTCTCGATATGATTGTCGCCATCCGTGGCGGCCGAGAGTTTTTTGCGCAATTTGCAGATAAACACATCGATGATCTTCAGCTCAGGCTCATCCATGCCGCCGTAAAGATGGTTCAGAAACATCTCTTTGGTCAGGGTCGTGCCCTTGCGCAGCGACAAAAGCTCGAGCATCTGATATTCTTTGCCGGTCAGATGCACAGGCTTCGAGCCGACCTCGACCGTCTTGGCATCCAGATTGACCGAGATTCGCCCCGTCTTGATGATCGACTGCGAATGCCCCTTTGAGCGGCGGATGATGGCGTGAATGCGCGCCACCAGTTCCTCGCGATGAAAGGGTTTGGTCAGATAGTCATCGGCGCCAAAACCGAATCCCTTGATCTTGTTTTCGGTATTGTCTTCGCCGGTCAGAATAAGAATCGGTGTCTCAATCCGTGCAAGGCGCAGCTGGCGCAACACGTCATGGCCGTTCATATCGGGCAGATTGAGATCCAGCAGGATCAGGTCGTAATCATAAAGTTTGGCAAGATCGATGCCCTCTTCCCCAAGATCGGTCGAATATACATTCAGGTTGGCATGGGTCAGCATCAGCTCGATGCTTTTAGACGTCGTCGGGTCATCCTCAACCAAAAGTATACGCATATTAATGTCTCCACTACTAATCCTTCACCACGGTTAACCATGACCACGAATGGTTAACCGCCCGTTACCATTGTCTGGAGATTACGTTTTTCGCCCTATGGTTGTCTATATTGCTGCAAGGCCGTCGCCTTGAGCGCTGTTTCGCCGTGGTTTTTTACCGCCCGGACCCAACTGTCAAACTCCTCCTCGCTCAACCCGTAGTGTTTGAGCGCATAGCTGCGGTCGATCAGCCCATAGGCCACGGCCCTGACGACCGCGGCCTTGCGCGAGGCGACCCACCTTCGGGTCTGTGGTTCGGGCAGATCGGCGCGCGTCATCACGCGCCCGTCCGGCAAGGTGACCGCACGCGGCCCGTCGATCTTTTTGAGAAACATATCAACACCCCTCGACTGTTTCAGGCTCAGGATGCCGCCACGGGGTTTAACGAGGAATGAAACGGGCCCTTGAGAGTGTGTTGCATTTTCCTATATTCCGCGAGGATCGCGAAAGGATCGCCGCCATGCCTCTGGACCAGCCCGAACTCAATGCCCTTGGATTTGCCAAACCACCGTCAGAGACGCGGGTGGTTGTGGCGATGTCGGGCGGTGTCGACAGCTCGGTCGTGGCGGCCGAACTGGCCCGCGCCGGCTTTGACGTGGTGGGCGTGACCCTGCAGCTTTACGATCACGGCGCGGCGCTGGCGAAAAAAGGCGCCTGCTGCGCCGGGCGCGATATTCACGACGCGCGCCGGGTGGCCGAGGAAATGGGCTTTCCGCATTATGTGCTGGACTATGAGAACGTCTTTAAGGATGCGGTGATCGATGAGTTTGCCGACAGCTATCTGGCTGGTGCGACGCCGGTGCCCTGCATCCGCTGCAATGAGCGGGTAAAGTTCAAGGATCTGCTGGAGACGGCAAAAGACCTTGAGGCCGACTGCATGGCGACGGGCCATTATATCCAGCGCAAGATGGGCGATGCGGGCCCCGAGCTGCATTCCGCCGCCGATCCGGCGCGCGATCAGTCGTATTTTTTGTTCTCGACCACACCTGAGCAGCTGGAATTTCTGCGCTTTCCGCTGGGCCATCTGGGATCGAAGGCCGAAACGCGGGCGCTGGCGCAGCGTCACGGGCTGCCGGTGGCCGACAAGCCTGACAGTCAGGACATCTGTTTCGTGCCGAACGGAAATTATGCCAGCGTGATCGAAAAACTGCGCCCCGGCGCGGCCGAGCCGGGCGAGATCGTGCATGCCGATGGCCGGGTTCTGGGCACCCATAACGGTGTCATTCACTATACCATCGGGCAGCGCCGGGGCCTTGGCATCGGCGGGCTGGAGGAGCCTTTGTATGTGGTCAAACTGGATGTCGAGCAGCAGCGGGTGATCGTCGGGCCCAAGGAGATGCTGACCACAAGGATCATTCCGGTGCGCGAGATCAACTGGCTGGGCGATGGGGCGTTAGGCGCTGCGCGCGAGCATCATATCTCGGTCAAGGTCCGGTCCACCCGCCCGCCGCGCGAGGCGATCCTGCGGCCCCTGTCGGAGACGACGGCGGAGGTAGAGCTTTTGACGCCGGAAGAGGGTGTCTCGCCCGGGCAGGCTTGTGTGTTTTACCAGACCGGGGGCACGCGGGTTCTGGGCGGTGGCTGGATCTGGCGCGGGGCGTGAGCGCGGCGCCGCTGGCTGGCGGCGGATTTTGAGTATTTTTACAAAGAAGAAGGGGCGCGGGGTCTAAAGCGTTTCGCGTTAACTCGAGACATTCAGCGTCGCCTAACGCGTTGAAATCTTTGATTTCAGGCAGCGTTAGGTGATTCAGGTTTAACGCGAAATGCTCTAGGTTTGGGGCCGGCGCGCCAGAACCTCAAGCACCGCTTTTGCTGCCCTCTCGCCCGGGGGCGGGCCGCCGCGGCCGAGGCGGGTCATCGTGTCAGCCATCGCGCGGGGCTGATCGCCGGGATCGTTCAAAAGCGCGATCAGGGCGGGGGCGATCCGCTCGGGGAGGCATTCGGCGCCTAGAAATTCGGGCACCGCGCGGGTTTCGCTGATCAGGTTGACGAGGGTGACGGTATCGACCTTGAGCATACGCGCGATGATCTGGCGCGAGAGCCAGTTCATGTCGTAAGCGATGACCATAGGCGTGGCGCAGGCGGCAAGATCGAGCGAGACGGTGCCCGAGGCGGCAAGGGCGACATTGGCGGCGGCGAAGGCGGCGCGTTTGGCTGCCTCGCCGTCTTTTTGCGGGTTCACCAGGATCGGCGGCACCCGCCAGTGATAGATCACGCGCTCGACCTCATCGGCGACGGAGGGGGCGACGGCGAGCACCACGCGCAGTTCGGGGGAGTGTTCATGGACCTTTTGCAGCGATTTGCCAAAGGCCTCTCCCAGGCGCAGGACCTCGCCCCGGCGCGAGCCGGGCAGCGCAAGGATCAAGGGGGCATTGGCGGCGATGTCGTGTTTCTGGCGGAAGGCGGCAGCCTCAGCCGCTGTCGCCTGAGGCTCGGCGACGATCGGGTGGCCGACGAAATCGCACCCCATGCCTTCGGCTGTCATCAGCGGCGGCTCGAAGGGTAAAAGCGCCAGCACATGATCGATGACACGGGCCATTTTCGCCGCCCGCCCCGCCCGCCATGCCCAGACCGAGGGGGCGACGTAATGGATGGTGGGGATATCGGGGCGCGCGGCCTTGACCAGACGCGCCACGCGCAGGGTGAAATCGGGGCTGTCGATGGTGATCAGCGCATCGGGCGGATCGGCCAGTACCGCATCAGCCGTTTCCTGAATCCGGCGTTTAAGGTGCAGATATTTCGGCAGGACCTCTGCCAGACCCATCACCGAAAGCTCGCTCATATCGAAAAGACTGCTGAGCCCTTCGGCCTGCATCCGGGCGCCGCCGACACCGGCGAAGGCGGGCGGCTGCGGGGCAAGGCGCGACAGGCCGGCCATCAGCGCGCCGCCCAGAGCATCGCCTGAGGGTTCTCCGGCGATGACAAAAAGGCGCATCAGTCGCGCTCCCGCACCCAGAGGGCGATGCCTGCCTCATCGGCGCGCTGGCGGCAGGCTTCGGGGTCGAGCATCATCACGCCGCCAGCCTCGATCGCGATGGCGCTGAGCCCGGCGCGGGCGGCGGCGCGGACGGTTTGCGGCCCGATCGTGGGCAGATCGATGCGCCGGTCCTGACCGCGTTTGGGCGATTTGACCAAAGTGCCGCCCGAGGGCACCCCGTCAGGCAGGCCCTGCGCCCGGAGCGCGCCAAGCATCCAGTCGGTTCCGGGGGCCGCTTCGACCGCCACGACCTGCCCGGCCGAGACGACCAGCGCCTGCCCCACATCGGCGCCCGACATGATGTAAAGCGCGCGGGCGCCGCGGCGGGCATCGTTTTCCTCGGCGGCGCTTGGTGCGCGCCGGGAAACCACACCGGCGGGCGGCAGAAGATCGGGCAGCACCTCGGGCGCCGAGGCGATACGGAACCCATGTTCCTGAAACAGCTCGAGCACGATCCTGAGCGCCCCGTCATCGCCCGCCTGAATCGCGCGCAGCATCCGCGGCACAAAGGGCTGGGTTTCAGCATCGATCGCGGCGGGGTCAAGGCGCGGGCGGCGTATGGCGCCGGCAAAGACCACTTCGGTCACCTTGCGGCGTTTGAGATCTTTCAGAAAGCTTCCCAATTGCTCGACCCGAAAGCGCATCACCCCATCGACATAGGAGAGCGAAGAGGGAAATCCCTCAAGCTCACAGACCTGAAGCGCGCGCCCCTCGCTGGCGCATCGGTTGGCCAGTTGCACGGGAAGCTGGCCCTCGCCCGCGATCAGCGCCAGCATCAGCTTGGCGTCAGAAAGGACCGGTCGGAGCCGGCCAGAATGAAATCAACCATATCGCGAACATAGCCGCTCTCGGTTTCGTCGCGCAACCGGCGGGCGCGTTCCTGAAAGGCGCCCTCGCCCTGTGCCAGCGCCTGATAAGCGGCGCGCAGGGCGGTGATGTCGCTGCGCGCGACGCCGCGGCGTTTGAGCCCGACAAGGTTCAGCCCGTCCAATTCGCCGCGCGGGGCCTGCACAAGGCCATAGGGGATCACATCATTGGTCACCATGGTGACCGCGCCGATGATCGCGCCGCGGCCGATGCGCACGAATTGATGAATGCCGCAGAGCCCGCCGATGATCACCTCGTCTTCGATGATGCAATGACCGCCAAGCGCCGCCTGATTGGCCATGATCACCTTGTTGCCGACCTGCGCGTCATGGCCGACATGGGCGCCGGTCATGAACAGGCAATCGTCGCCCACCCGGGTGATACCGCCGCCGCCGCTGGTGCCGGTGTTCATGGTCACGCCTTCGCGAATGCGGTTGCGCGCGCCAAGGATCAGGCGCGTTTGCTCTCCTGAAAACTTCAGGTCCTGAGGGATCTCGCCGATCACCGCGCCGGGAAAGATCTCGGTCTCTTCGCCGACCTCTGTCAGCCCGGTGACGACCGCATGGCTTTTGAGGATCACGCCGCGCGCCAAAGTGACCTGCGCACCAACCAGTGAGAACGGGCCGATGACGCAATCGGGGCCGATTGTGGCCCCCTCTTCGATCACCGCCGAGGCGTGAATGCGGGCTGTGGGATCGATGCTCATCCGGCGGGCATGTCCATCATGGCGGTAAACTCGGCCTCGGCGGCCATTTCGCCCCCGACCGTGGCCCGGCCCTTGAACTTCCAGACCTTGCCGCCGGGCTTGCCGCGCGTGGTTTCGACATTCAGCTCAAGCATATCGCCGGGGATCACCTTGCGGCGGAACTTGCAGCCGTCGATCGCCATGAAATAGATCAGCAGCTCCTTATCGGCCATATCCATATCGACCCCGACCATCACCGCCGCGGTCTGGGCCATCGCCTCGACGATGGTGACGCCGGGCATGATCGGCTTGCCGGGGAAATGGCCCTGAAAATGCGGCTCGTTAAAGGTGACGTTCTTGATCCCGCGCGCCGAGGAATAACCGTCGATATCTTCGACCCGGTCCACCAGAAGGAAAGGATAGCGGTGCGGGATGATCCGCTGAATTAGGTTTATATCGGCTGATTTGAGATCGCTCATTCCTGTCCCTCACGGTGTTATTGTTGCCCCTGCCTAGCAAGGCCGGCAGGGCGAGACAAGACAGGCGCTAGGGCTTTGGCGCCGTCTGGCCCGCGCCAGAGCTTTCTGTGCCCGCGCCGGGCATCTGTGCCGGCTGCTCGGGTTGCGCGGGCGGCGCGGGCCGGGCCGCGTCGATCCGGCGGATCGCCTCGTCGGTGATGTCGATACTGTCGGCCGACAGGAAAACGGTCGCGCGATCCAATACAACCGTGGCGCCATGTTCACGGATCAGAGCGGCCAGAACCGACAGGCTGTCGTTCAGGAACTTCTGGCGCGCTGCCTCGCGCCGGCGGATCAGATCGCGCGCCTTGGCGTCCTGTGTCTTGCGGATCTCCTGGACCTTGCTGTCAAAGGCATCGGCCATCTTGCTGAACTCTTTGGGCGCAAGTTTTGGCCGCCGCTCGGTCAGGTCCTTTTCCTCGCGGCTCAACTCGGCCTCGATCCGGCGGTTTTCGGCCGCCAGCGCCTGAGATTCGGTGTCAAATGCCGCCATCAGGCGCTTGCCCGCCTCCGAGCCGGTCAAAAGCCGCTCGGGCTCGACCGTCAGAAGCTGCGACTGAAGCGCAGGCCCGCCGCTCTGGGCGCGGGCCGGGCCCGGAGCCACCAGCGCAGCGGCCAGCACCCCCGCAAGCGCCGCCGCAGCAATGCCCGCCCTGCCCATGATCAGAACTGGGTCGAGATGGTCAGATCGAATTTGCGTTCCTTGTCATAGCTCTCTTTCTTCAGAGCTTGGCTGAAGTTGAACCGCAAAGGTCCGATCGGCGTGGTCCACAGGATCGAGGCGCCAATAACCGAGCGGAGGCGAAACGCGCCATCAATCGGCTGCGGCCCGACGCCGGTGGTATCGACATTCTTGATATCCCAGACCGAGCCCATGTCCAGAAAGAGCCCCCCTGTGATGCCATATTCCTCGGGCAGGCCCAGCGGGAACTGCGCCTCAAGCTTGGCAACGGCAAAGTAATTGCCGCCGATAGCGTCCTGATTGGTCGTGTTCAGATCGCGCGGGCCGATGCCATTGGCCTCAAATCCGCGCATCAGACCGTTCAGACGATAGCGGTCGGTCACCCGGCTGTTGCCCGAAAGCATCCGCAGCACACCGCCTTCGAGAGAGGCCTGAAGCGTCACCTCTTCGCGCAAAACCTTGGTCTGAACCGCCGCGCGGGCGCTGGTCTTGATATATTTGGTGTCACCGCCTAGCCCGGCAATCTCCTGACCGAAACTCAGCAGCACACCGCCCTTGGGGTTCAGCCCGGTCTTGCGGTTGTCAAAGGCATAGTTGTAGCCAAAGGCGCTGGTCAGCAGCTCACCGCGCGCCGCTTCGTTCTTGATCACCGGCGTGGCATTGGCATCGACATTCGAGATCCCGTCGCGCGAGGCCAGATAATAGACCGAAAGCCGTCCGTTTTCGCTGACCGGGAAGTCAAAGGCAGGCCGGATCGAAGCCTGACGCGTGTCATAGTAGGAATTGGCATAGTTCGAACGGAAATACCCAAGGCTCAGCCGGAAACCCAGATCGCGGCCCAGAAAATAGGGCTCGTAGAAATTGATCGAGCCAGCCCTTGTGGCTGCTGCGGTGTTGAAAGAAACGCCCAGTGACTGACCGCGACCCAGAAAGTTCTTTTCGTCGAACGACAGGTTCACGCCAAAGCCGCTGTCCTGACCATAACTAGCCCCGAAGGTAAGTGATCCGGTCGGCTTTTCCTTGACCTTCACATCGACGATCACCTGATCAGGGGCCGAGCCTTGCCGCGCGTTCACATCCGCCGTTTCGAAAAAGTTCAGCGCCCGAACACGCTCGGCACTGTTGCGGATTGCGCGAGGATTGAACGGATCGCCCTCGGCGGTGGTGAACTGGCGCCGGATCACCCGGTCCAGAGTGGTCGTGTTGCCCTGAATATCGATCCGCTCGACAAAGACGCGGGGGCCCTTGGAGATGACAAATTCGATATCCAGCGTCAGGTCGCGGTCGTTGCGCGTCACCCGCGGCTCGACCCGGATGAAATCCAGCCCCTTGCGCAGCGCCAGCCGCTCAAGCCGCAGGATCGTATTATCGACCGCCGTGGGGTTATAGGTCGATCCGGGCCGGATCCGGATCGCGGCCTGAAATTCGGCCGGGTCCACATCGGGCAGATCACTGACCGCGGTGATCTTGCCAAAGTTGAACGATTGCCCTTCCTGAACGTTGAAGGTGATCAGAAAGGCGTTGCGGTTGCGCGTCAGTTCCGAGCTGACCGAGAGGGTTTTGAAATCGACATAGCCGCGCGACTGATAAAAATCGCGCAAAAGCTGTTTGTCGAACTCGATCCGGTCAGCCACGAAAGTATCCGAGCGGATGAACTGGCGCAAAAGCCCGGCCTGTTTGGTGCCCAGCACGCGGCGCAGACGCCGGTCCGAGAAATGGCGGTTGCCGACAAAGCTCAGCCGCTCGATTTCGACCACCCGGCCCTCGCCGATCTCAAAGACCAGATCGACCCGGTTTTCCGACCGCTGGATGATCTTTGGCACCACGGTGGCGGTGATCCGGCCCTGATCGGTATAGGCTTTGGTGATCTCGGCGGCGTCGGCCTCGGCTTGTGTCGGGCTATAGACGCGGCGCGGCTTGGATTTGATCAGCGGCAGCAGAACCTCATCCTTGAGCCGCCGGTTGCCTTCGATGCTGATCTGGTTGATCGTGGGATATTCCTTGACCCGGATCACGAGACGGCTGCCCTGCGGCAAAAGCTCGACCTTTTCGAACAGCCCCGAGCCGAGGATGCTTTGATAAGCGTCGTTCAGTTGCGCCGCGCTGACCCGCTGGCCGCGCGACAGGCCGGCATAGGACAGAACCGTTGCCGCATCGACACGCTGATTTCCCTCAACCGAGACGCTGTTGAACCGGTAACTCTGGGCCTGCGCCTGCGCCGCCTCCGGCGCCAGGCTGATCCAAGTCACCGCCAGAGCGGCGAAAACGGCCAATAGCGTGCTGAATATCCAGGGGCTGAGGGTTTTCCGGCGGATTAATTCAACTCTTGAAGCTATGCCCATGGTGCCTGTCCCGCTAAAAATTTGTTGATTTCGGGATACCCGCTGGCACTGGGCTTGTCAAAAGGCGAAAGGCACCCCGTCGGCTATTTTTGCCGGGGTGCCCTTGCGGCCCGTAAGCTCTTTGGAATGTGGATCAGATCTAGAGCGAGCCCAGATAGGCGCCGGCCATCAGCGCCGCGGCAAGCGCCGCAAAATACATAAGCCGGTCGGCATTCAGCCCCACCAGCAAGGACAAACCGCGGTATCCGCTTTGAATATGTTGCATCGCTTCGCCCTCCGGCCATTTTGTGTTCCACCTGAAAGCTAGACACAAAATGTGACCGAAATGCGGCAAACATGGCGCGTTTCCGGGGCGTTAGCCCGCCTTAGGGGCAGAAGATGTCATTGGTCAGGGCAAAGATCATCAGCCCGCCGATCAGGGCAAGGCCGATGCCCATCAGAACCTTCAGCGCGCGGTCTGCAGGCGGGCGGCCGGTCACCGCCTCCCATGCGTAAAAGACCAGATGCCCGCCATCCAGAACCGGCACCGGAAAGAGGTTCAAAAGCCCCACCGCCGTGGACAGAACCGCGATGAACCAGATAAAGCTTGTCGCCCCCTGACTGGCCATTGCGCCCGATGCTTCGGCAATGCCGATCGGCCCCGACAGGTTGCACGAGCTGATCGCCCCGGTGATCATGTGCCACAGCCCCGAAAGCGAGGACTGGACGATAAAGGCGGTCTGGGTCACCCCGAATTTCGCCGCCTCGAAAATACCCGGGCTGGTGGTGGCAGGCTCGAAAAACAGCCCCCCCGTGATCCCGATCAGCCAGCGGGTCTCAAACCCGCCCTCGGGCAGCGGCAGATCCACGCGCCGCGGCGCCAGTGTCACCTTGAACGAGCGCCCGTCGCGCCAGACGGTCAGAGACATCGGCTTGCCGTCCGAGGCGGCAACCTCGCGCCGCAGATCGGCAAAGGCGACGATCGGCTTGCCGCCCACCGCCTCGATCACATCGCCGGTCTGAAGCCCGCTGTCATAGGCGGCCGAGCCGGGCTGAATGCTGATCACCAGCGGCGGATAGGGGTAAGGGCCGGGCACCGTCACCTCGGTGCCATCGGGGCGGCGCAGCGTATAGGCCAGCACCGGCTGCACCGGCAATTTGGCGACAAACCCATCCAGCCGGTCCAGCTTGGGCACCGCGATACCGGCGATTGACAGGATCTCGTCGCCCGGGCCGATCTGTTGAACCGCCTGCGGCAGCGGCCGTATCTGCGAGACGGTCAGCGGATCGCGCGCCTGTCCCTGAAACAGCAGTACGGTCGAAAAGATCACAAACGACAGGATAAAGTTGAAGACCGGCCCGGCGGCAACGGTGGCGGCCCGCGCCCAGAGCGGGGCGGCATGCATGGTCTTGCGCCGCTCCTCCTCGCTCATCCGCGCCAGCGCCTCGCTGTCCTTGCCCGAGGCGGCATCGGCATCGCCGACAAATTTGACGTAACCGCCAAAGGGCAACAGCGCCAGCTGCCACTTGGTGCCGCGCTTATCATAGCGCGACCAGATCACCGGCCCGAAGCCCAGCGAAAACACCTCGGCGCCGATGCCGGACCAGCGCCCGACGATATAATGACCATATTCATGGATCGCCACGATGACAGAAAGGGCCACAACAAAGGCCAAAAGGGTCCAGATGACCCCTCCAAACGACGGCAACATGCCCAATGCGTCCATGAAAATTCTATCCCCTTATGCGTTCCGAAATCAGTTTTGCGGCCGTCCTGCGCGCCAAATGGTCCATTTGCGCTACGGTATCAAGTCTATCTACCGCAGATGTGAAATCCTCATGGCCTGAAAGCGCCTCTAATGTGGCTTCGACGATTTCCGCCATTTGCAGAAATCCGATCTCGCCGGCGATAAAGCCGTCAAGGCTCCGCTCCTTGGCGGCGTTAAACGCCGCGCCGGCGTGCCCGCCTGTCTCCATCACCTGCCGCGCCAGCACCAGCGCGCGGTAGCGGGTGGGATCGGGGGGCGCGAAATTGAGCTGCCCGATAGCGCCCAGATCAAGCCGCTGAACGGGCAGCGCGCGGCGCTCGGGCCAATGCAGCGCATAACCGATCGCATGGCGCATATCGGGCGCACCGACATGGGCCATCATCGCCCCATCGACAAAGCCGACCAGCGCATGGATCAGGCTTTCGGGGTGAACCAGAACCTCGATATTTTCCGGCGCGATACCGAAAAACTCTTTGGTTTCGATCAGTTCCAGTGACTTGTTGAACATGCTGGCGCTGTCGATGGTGATCCGCTGACCCATGTCCCAATTGGGATGGGTCGAGGCATCTTGCACCGTCGCCCCGGCCAGCGCCTCGGCCGGCCAGTCGCGGAACGCCCCGCCAGAGGCGGTGATGATGATCCGTTCGACCGCGCCCATATCCTCGCCCGTCAGGGCCTGAAACACCGCCGAATGTTCGCTGTCGACCGGCAGGACATGCGCGTCATGCGCCCGCGCGGTCGCCATCAGCAAGGGCCCGGCGGTGACAAGGCTTTCCTTATTGGCCAGCGCCAGTGTCGCGCCGCCCGAAAGCGCCGCCAGCCCCGGCGCCAGACCCGCCGCGCCGACAATCGCGCTCATCACCCAGTCGGCGGGGCGGCTGGCCGCTTCGGTCAGGGCGCTTTGGCCGGCGGCGGCGGCAATCCCGGTGCCCTCCAGCGCGGCGCGCAGATCGGGCAAGGCAGCCTCATCGGCGGTCACAGCGATCTCGGCGCGCAGGGCAATCGCATCGCCCGCCAGTTGCGCGATGTTGCGCGCGCCGGTCACCGCGACGACCTCATAGGCCTCGGGCTCGCGCGCGATCAGATCAATGGTGTTCTGCCCGATCGATCCGGTGGCCCCCAGAATGGAAATGCGTCTGGGCCGCCCGCCCGCCTTTGCCGCGCTGGTCACATCGCCACCGGCGGAAAGCCATAGATCAGCCGCGCCGCAAGCAGGATCAGCGCCGCGCCCAAAATACCGTCAAACCGGTCCAGCACCCCGCCATGACCCGGCAAGAGCGCCGAGCTGTCTTTGACCCCGCAGCGCCGCTTGAGTGCGCTTTCGGCTATATCGCCCGCTTGCGAGGCCATCGACAGGATCACCGACATCCAGATCAGGCCGAACCCCGCGCCGGTCAGCGGCACAAAGATCAGCCCCAGTATTGCCGCGCCCAGCCACCCGGCAGCCGTGCCCGACCATGTCTTTTTGGGGCTGACGCGGGGCCAAAACTTGGGCCCGCCCAGAAACCGGCCGGCAAAATAGCCCATGACATCAGTGACAATCACCACCAGCGCCAGCCACAGCATCCACAGCAGCCCGAAATCATCGCGCCACAGCACCAGCGAATAGGCCGCGATCAGCGTCGCGGTGGCAAACCCCGCATAGGCCCGGCGCCCCTGCCCCAGCCAGTTATAGCCGACCGCCGCCGCCGCCAGCAAAAGCGGCAGCGCCAGCCAGAGCGGCACCAGCGAGGCCAGCAAAAGCGCCACGCCCGCCAGCCCGCCCAGTTGCAGCGCCAGAGGCCCCTGCAGGGGCGAAAGCATCCGCGCCAGCTCCCAGCTCATGGCGCCGGCGGCGATGGCGACAAAAAGGTGAAACCACAGCCCCCCGGCCCAGATCGCCGCGATCCCGACTGCGGCCAGCAACAGCCCCACGCCAAGGCGTGTGGCCAGATCGTCCCAAGTGCCGCCGCTCATGGCCCGACCGCGCCGAAACGGCGGTCGCGGGCGCCATAACGCGCCGTCACACGGGCAAATTCGGCCGCAGTGAAATCGGGCCAGAGCGTGTCGATGAACTCATATTCGGCATAGGCCGACTGCCAGAGCAGGAAATTCGAGATCCGCGCCTCGCCCGAGGTGCGGATCACCAGATCGGGATCGGGCAGAAAACAGGTGTCCAGATGCCGCGCAAGGCATTCGCTGTCGACATCGGCGGGATCGAGCCGGCCGTCGGCCACCTCCTGCGCAAGGCGCCGGGTGGCGCGCGTGACCTCATCGCGCCCGCCATAGTTCAGCGCGATGGTCAGGTTCACCTTTTCATTGCCGCTGGTCAAAAGCTCAAGCTCGTCCATCAGCTTGACCAGTTTGGCATCCAGCCGCACCCGATCGCCGATAAAGCGCACCCGCACCCCTTCGGCCAGAAGATCGCGGCTTTCGCGCATGATATAGCGCCGGAACAGCCGCATCAGCCCGGCAACCTCGGCCTGGGTGCGTTTCCAGTTCTCGGTCGAAAAGGCGAATATCGTCAGGTATTTGACCCCGATATCGGGGCATTTTCGAACGATTTCCTTGACCCGTTTGGCACCCGCATGATGGCCAAATAGGCGCGGGCGCCCGCGCATCGTGGCCCAGCGTCCGTTGCCATCCATGATGATCGCGACATGCCGCGGGCCGGGACCGCCGCTGTCCGCGCCGCCGGGCACCGGCACCACGCCGGCATCGCTTAGCCTTGCACTCGTCTCTTTCGGCTCGGCCACATGGCTCTCCCGATTGCGCAGGTCAGACCTGCATGATTTCGCCCTGCTTGGTCTCAAGATGGGCATCAATGGCGGCAATGGCCTTGTCGGTCAGCTCCTGAACCTCTGTCTCCCAGAATTTCTGGTCGTCCTCGGACATGCCGGCCGCCTTGGCCTTTTTCACCTGATCCATCCCGTCGCGGCGCACATTGCGCACCGCCACCCGGGCATGTTCGGCATATTGCGCGGCCACTTTGGACAACTCGCGGCGACGCTCTTCGTTCAATTCGGGGATCGGCAGCATGATGATCGTGCCGTTCAGCTGCGGATTGATGCCCAGCCCGCTTTCGCGGATCGCCTTTTCGGCCTTGCCGACCAGCCCCTTGTCCCAGATGTTGACCGTGACCATGCGCGGCTCGGGCACGTTGATCGTGCCGATCTGGTTCAGCGGCGTCAGCGCGCCATAGGCGTCCACCATGATCGGCTCCAGCATCGAGCCGCTGGCCCGCCCCGTTCTGAGCGAGGCGAATTCGGTGCGCAGATTGGCCATGGCGCCATCCATCCGGCGCTCAAGGTCATCAAGGTCAATCTCAAAATCTTCTGCCATAGCTTTGCCCGCTTTTTTTCGTTGGTTGTCTGTCTATACCGTCAAGCGTGAACCGTTGTATAGGTGCCTTCACCGGCAAGAATTCCGCGAAAGCCGCCCGGCTCGTCCAGTGAAAAGACGATGATCGGCAGATTGTTGTCGCGCGCCAGCGCGATGGCGCTGGCATCCATGACCCCCAGCCGCTTGGCCAGAACATCGTCATAGCTGACCTCGTCATAGCGCACCGCATCGTCATGCTTGGCCGGGTCCTTGTCATATACGCCATCCACCTTTGTGCCCTTGAAGATCGCCTCACAGGCCATTTCATTGGCCCGCAGCGTCGCCGCGGTATCGGTGGTGAAATAGGGGTTGCCGGTGCCGGCGGCAAATATGCAGACCCGCTTTTTTTCCAGATGGCGCACCGCGCGGCGGCGGATATAGGGCTCGGCCACCTCATCCATGCGGATCGCGCTGATCACCCGGGTAAAGACACCCAGCCCTTCAAGCGCCGATTGCATCGCCAGCGCGTTCATCACCGTGGCCAGCATTCCCATATAGTCGGCGGTCGTGCGCTCCATCCCCTGGGCGCTGCCGGCCAGTCCGCGAAAGATGTTGCCGCCGCCGATGACCATACAGATCTCGACCCCCAGATCGTGAACCGATTTGATCTCGCGCGCGATCCGCTCGACCGTTGGCGGATGCAGGCCATAGCCCTGATCGCCCATCAGCGCCTCGCCCGAGATTTTCAGAAGCACACGCTTGAACGACGGCGCGGGCCGCTCTGCCTGTCCATCCGGAGTTGAAGATGTCATGCCTATGGCCCTCACCAGTTCCTGCTTTGAATTATTTGCAAAATGTCTCAAAAGCGGGGCGGGTACAACGGGCAAGCCGGGTGAATTTGCGTCAATGCCGGAATTTGACGGATTTTCCGGAGGTCGGGGAAATATATGACGGGCCAGGGGCTGATAAATCTCGATGCGCTTGATGCAGAACGCCCGGTGCTGATCGCCGGGCCGACGGCCTCGGGCAAATCGGCGCTGGCGCTGGCGGTGGCTGAACGCACCGGCGGGGCGATCGTCAATGCCGATGCCTTGCAGGTCTATGACGGCTGGCGCATTCTGACCGCCCGCCCGGATGATGCGGATCTGGCGCGCGCACCGCACCTGCTTTATGGCCATGTCGATTACCGCGCGCCCTATTCCGCCGGTGCATGGCTGCGCGATATCGCCCCGCTTTTGTCGGCGCGCCCGGCGCCGGTGATCGTTGGCGGAACCGGGCTTTATTTCGCCGCCCTGACCGAAGGTCTGGCCGAAATCCCGCCGATCCCGCCGCAGGTGCGCCGCCGGGCCGATGCGCTGATGGCTGCCGAAGGCATTGCCGCCATGTGCGCCCAGCTTGACGAGGAAACGCTTGCGCGGATTGACCGGCAGAACCCGATGCGGGTTCAGCGCGCATGGGAGGTGATGCAGGCCACCGGCCGCCCCCTTGCCGCATGGCAGGACGACACGCCGCAACCGCTTTTGCCGCTGGAGGCAAGCCAGCCCTTTGTCCTGACGCCGCAGAAAACCTGGCTGAACAGCCGGATCGACGCGCGGTTTGATGCGATGATCGCCGGCGGCGCGCTGGAGGAGGTGCGCCGCATGGCCCCCGACTGGGACCCCGCGCGCCCCTCGTCCAAAGCCATCGGCGCGGCGCCGCTGATGCGATGGCTGGCCGGTGAGGTGAGCCTTGACGAGGCGTGCGAGGCCGCCAAACTGGCCTCGCGCCAATACGCCAAACGCCAGCGCAGCTGGTTTCGTGCCCGGATGCGGGGCTGGCAGACGATAGCGCTGACCGGATAATACAGCCTGAGGTAGTTCTGTGGATAATTTACTCGCCCGCCCTTTTTTCGCCGCTTTTCGTTTCTAGCTGTCAGGTTCAGACAGGACTTCGCCGCTTGGAGGATCATATGTTCGAAGAGACAGTGCCACCTATCCGCTTGTTTTCAATTGCAACCCTTGCAAGCAAAAGCCGCTGGCGGATCGAGGCGATGCGCACCTCTTCGGACCATCTGTTCCTGTGGATAACGCGCGGTCAGGGCCGGATCACCGTCTCGGGGATCACCCGCGGCTATGGCCCGCACAGCGCCTTTGTCATTCCCGCCGGCTATGTGCACAGCCTCGAGATCGGCCGTCAGGTTCTGGGCACGGCGGTCTATCTGCCGCCGACCACCGATCTTTACCTGCCCGATGAGCCGGTGCAGTTCCGGGTGTTCGAGCCGCGGGTTCAGACCGAACTGACCGGCATACTCGAGGCGATGCGCCTTGAGCTGGAAAGCGATGCCCCCGATCATCAGCGCGCCTCGCAGCTTCATGCGGGGCTTTTGGGCGTCTGGATGGCGCGGCAGGAGCAACAGCCCTTTACCCCGCGCGAGCATGGCGCCGCCTCGGACCGGCTTGCGGCGGATTTCACCGACCGGCTCGAGCGTGATTTCCGCACCGGAAAATCAATCTCTTCCTATGCCCGCGACATGGGCATCACCGCCACCCATCTGACCCGCGCCTGCCGCTCGGCCTGCGGCAAATCGGCCTCGGCGCTTCTGTCGGACCGGGTGATCGCCGAAGCGCAGGTGTTGCTCAAGGATACCGATCGCCCGATCGGTGAGATTTCGGCGCGGCTTGGCTTTGCCTCGCCGGGGTATTTCTCGCGCTCGTTTCACCATTGCACCGGGCTAACGCCCTCGGGCTTTCGTAAAAGCGGCTGAAGCCGCCCGGCTTCGGCCAAAAATGGCCGCTTCAGGCGTGGCTGTCGCTTTTGCAGCAGTCACATGTCGCTTTTGTCACATCAATTTGCAATTCCCTGCGTTGACGCGGTACAGTCCTTGTTGCTGAATGGGCCTGACAGCAGGACGCGGGGGTGTCTCCGCTCGGGCCATAACGGCGCCGGGGCGTGAGGACGGGAGCCATCAACGCAACTTTCTGGCAGAAAATGAAGTACAGGGAGAATAAAATGACGCAACCAAAGACAATCAATGGCAGGCCGCTGCACCCCGCAGTGACCATGTATGCCGAAGAGCATCAGGCCGGCAAACTGAACCGCCGCGAATTTCTGGCCCGCGCCTCGGCGCTGGGGGCTACCGCCGCCACCGCTTATGGCCTGATCGGGCTTGACGCGCCGGCGATGGCCAAATCGCACGCCAAGATGGGCGGCACCCTGCGGATCCAGACCGAGGTTCGCGGCCTGAAAGATCCGCGCACCTTCGACTGGTCGCAGATCGCCAATTTCTCGCGCGGCTGGCTGGAGTATCTGGTCGAATATCAGGCAGACGGCACTTTTAACGGCATGCTTCTGGAAAGCTGGGTGATCAATGACGACGCCACCCAATACACACTGAACGTCCGCAAGGGCGTCAAGTGGAACGACGGCAGCGATTTCACCGCCGAAGACGTGGCGCGCAACATCACCGGCTGGTGCGATAAATCGGTCGAAGGCAACTCGATGGCCGGCCGCATGGCCACATTGATCGACGCCAAGACCGAAAAGGCGATCGACGGCGCCATCGTGGTCAAGGACAGCCACACCGTGGTTCTGAACCTGCCGCAGCCCGATATCTCGCTGATCCCGGGCATGTCCGATTACCCGGCCGCCATCGTGCCCGCCGGCTATACGCCCGAGAACATGCTGGACAAACCGGTCGGCACCGGCCCGTACCTGCCTGAATCGCTCGAGGTCGGCGTCAAGGCGGTTCTGGTGCGCAACCCCGATCACAAATGGTGGGGCACCGATGTCTATGGCGGACCCTATCTCGACCGGATCGAGATGATCGACTATGGCACCGATCCTTCGGCATGGGTGGCTGCGGCCGAATCCGAAGAGGTCGACATGTTCTATGAAACGGTCGGCGATTTCATCGACGTGATGGACGCCATCGGTTGGGTCAAGGAAGAGGTCGTCACTGCGGCCACCATCGTGATCCGCGCCAATGAAGAGGCCGAGGTTGACGGCATGAAACCCTATGCCGACGTGCGCGTGCGCCGGGCTCTGGCGATGGCGGTGGACAATGCGGTCTGTCTGGAACTGGGCTATGGCAACCGCGGTATCCCGGCCGAAAACCACCATGTCGCGCCGATCCACCCCGAATATGCCAAACTGCCGCCGCTCAAGGTCGATCCCGCCGGTGCCAAGGCCTTGATGGCCGAGGCCGGCATGGCCGATTTCGAGCATGAGCTGATCTCGATCGACGACGACTGGCGCAAGAACACCACCGATGCGGTGGCCGCCCAGCTGCGCGATGCCGGTATCCCGGTCAAGCGCACGATCCTGCCCGGCTCGACCTTCTGGAACGACTGGGCGAAATATCCGTTCAGCTCGACCAACTGGAACCAGCGCCCGCTTGGCGTTCAGGTTCTGGCGCTGGCCTATCGCTCGGGCGAGGCATGGAACGAAGCGGCCTTCTCAAACGCCGAGTTCGACCAGCTTCTGACCAAGGCGCTGGCCATCGCCGATGCCGACAAGCGGCGCGAGGTCATGGTGCGGATCGAGACGATCATGCAGGAACAAGGCGTCATCATTCAGCCTTACTGGCGCTCGCTCTACCGTCACCACACGGCCAATGTGGTCGGTGCCCAGATGCACCCGGCGTTCGAGATCCATCCCTACAAGCTGGGTCTGGCGGCCTGATAAGCCAAAAAACCCGGGGCTCTGCGATCACTCAGGGCCCCGGATCTAATGCGGATGCCCGCAGCCGCCCGCAGATGCGGAGGGTGCGGGCACACCAAGCCACAAAGGCAGCCTCCGCACTCTGACGACAGGGAAATTCATGGGATTGTTCGTTTTGCGCCGTTTGTGGGTCATGATCCTCACGGCGATCTGTCTGACCTTCGTCGTTTTCTTTTTGACGAACCTCTATCCGAACCTTGAAAAGCTGGCCAAACAGCAGGGCAACCAGCGCATGACCGACGCGCAGGTTGAAAGCTGGCTGTCCAACCGCGGCTATCTGCAAGCGGTGCCGGTCAAATACGGCCAGTGGCTGGGCGTTCTGCCCGGCTATCAGATCACCGGCAAGGACGGGGTTCTGCGCGGCCGCTGTTTCAGCGCGCCCGAGGATGCCAAGACCGCAAGACGGTTCTGCGGCGTGCTTCAGGGCGACTGGGGCTATTCGACGGTTTTCAAAGAGGATGTCTCGGTCATTGTCGGCAAACGGCTCTGGCTGACCGGCAAGCTGATGCTCTGGGTGATGATTGTCATGGTGCCTTCGGCGCTGATCATCGGGGTGCTGGCGGGAATGCGCGAAGGCTCCAAGACGGACCGGTCGCTTTCGACCGTCTCGATCATCACGACGGCCACGCCTGAATATGTCTCGGGGGTGATTTTTATCGCCATCTTTGCCTCATCGGCGGTGGGGCTGAAATGGTTCAAGGGCACCGCCACATCGGCGATGGATGACGCGACATTTGCCAATTTCACCCTGCCGGTGGTAACCATCGCGCTTTATGGCATGGGCTATATCGCGCGGATGACCCGCGCTTCGATGACCGAAGTGATGACCGCGCAATATATCCGCACCGCGCGGCTTAAGGGTGTGGCTTTTCACAATATCGTTCTGCGCCATGCGCTCAGAAACGCGTTGATCGCGCCCTTTACGGTGATCATGCTTCAGTTTCCATGGCTGCTGAACGGGGTGGTCATCGTCGAGACGCTGTTCAACTACAAGGGCTTTGGCTGGACGCTGGTGCAGGCGGCGGGCAACAACGATATCGAACTGCTTCTGGGCGTTTCGGTCGTGTCGGTCATCGTGGTCCTGATAACACAACTGATCTCGGATATCGGGTATGTCTACCTGAATCCGCGGATCCGAATTTCCTGAAGGGGCCGCGCTATGATGGAACCACTTTCCTGGCTGGGCGTGACGGGCCCGGTGTTCCTGCCTCTGATGGTGGGGTTTCTGGCGATCTTTGCCGTTTCTCTGGCCGGGCTTCTGACGCTTCCGGCGCTCAGCTGGACACCGGCGGGCGGCATTTCGGCGCCGCTTGTGGCGCAGCGCGGCGCGGCGGTGGGCCGGCTGGTGCAGCTTAGCTTTCTGGCGCTGATCGCGCTGGCTGTGGGCTATGGGGTGATTGCCCTGATCCTGCCGGTGCAGGCGCGCGGCATTCTGGGCAATCTTTTTGCCCGGTTCCTGCCGGTCTGGATCGCGCTGATCGTCACTTTCGGATTGTCGATCCGCTATAAGCGGCGGCTGGGGCTTTATGGCAAACTCTTTGACAGCACGATCGGCATGATCGGTTTTGCCCTGGTGATGTTCTGGGTCTTTACCGCGATTTTCGTGGCGATGAACATGGTCATCACCCATGACCCGCTGAGCCAGGTCTCGGGGATGAAGAACAAAGTGCCCGGAACGCCGCTTCCCAAGGGCTCCGAAGGGTTCGGCTATTACATTCTGGGCGGTGATATTCTGGCGCGGGATGTGTTTTCGCGGATGGTTTCGGGCAGCCTTGAAGTGGTCAAGATCGCGCCCTTTGCGACGGTCTTTGCCTTTATGGTGGGCATCACCCTTGGCCTGCCGGCGGGCTATTACGGCGGGCGGCTGGATACGTTTCTGTCGTTCCTGTCAAACCTCATTCTGGCGTTTCCGGTGATCTTGCTGTTCTATCTTCTGGTCACGCCAGAGATCGTTCTGACCGGGATCCCGCGCTATATGGCCGGGGTGTTGTTCCTGTTCCCGATCCTGTTTCTGGTGATCCTGTTTTATTCGCGGTTTTTCACCCAGCCGGCGAAATGCGCGATCTATCTGACGGTGACGGTGGTTGTGGGTTTCTGGCTTTATCTTGGGATTGCGTGGAATGCCGATCCGCTGGGGCTGATCAGCTTTCCGCCGAACCTCCTGGTGGTCTTTGTCTCGGTCGTCTTTGTCAACTCGCCCACGGTGTTTCGTATCGTGCGGGGCCTGACGCTGGATATCAAGACGCGCGACTATGTGGCCGCCGCCCAGACCCGCGGCGAGGGGCCGTGGTATATCATGCTGTGGGAGATCCTGCCCAATGCGCGCGGGCCGCTGATCGTCGATTTCTGCCTGCGCATCGGCTATACCACGATCCTTCTGGGGACCCTGGGCTTTTTCGGTCTGGGGCTGGAGCCGGAAAGCCCCGACTGGGGCTCGACGATCAATGAGGGGCGCAAGCTGTTGTCGATCTATCTGCACCCTGCCCTGCCGCCGGCGCTGGCGCTGCTGAGCCTTGTTCTGGGGCTGAACCTTCTGGCGGACGGGCTGCGTGAGGAAAGTCTGAGGGATTGAGTTTGCCGGGAGAGGCCGGGGGCCAGCCCCCGGACCCCCGGAGTATTTGAACAAAGAAGAACAGGCGGGCGGCAGTCTGCGGAGCGGAAAGGTGCGCAATGGCGAAATGGGATTATGACGGACCGATCCTGGAGATTGACCAGTTGTCGATCTCCTTTTTCACGCGGCTGCGCGAGATACCGGCGGTGATGGATTTCAGCTGTGTCGTGCAGCCCGGCGAAGCGATGGGGCTGGTGGGCGAAAGCGGCTGCGGCAAATCCACCGTGGCGCTGGGGGTGATGCAGGATCTGGGCGTCAACGGGCGCATTGTCGGCGGGTCGATCAAGTTCAAGGGCCGCGAGCTGAATGAGATGACCGATGAGGAGCTTCGCGATTTGCGCGGCTCGGAGATCGCGATGATCTATCAGGAGCCCATGGCCTCGCTCAACCCGGCGATGAAGATCGGCCGGCAGCTGATGGAGGTGCCGATGATCCACGAGGGGATCGGCCGGGCCGAGGCGCGGGCGCGGGCGCTGGAGGTGGTCACCGATGTGAAGCTGCCCGATCCCGAGCGGATGCTGGACAGCTATCCCCATCAGCTGTCGGGCGGGCAGCAGCAGCGGATCGTGATCGCCATGGCGCTGATGTCCAAGCCAAGCCTTCTGATCCTTGATGAGCCGACGACGGCGCTGGATGTCACGGTCGAGGCGGCGGTGGTCGAGCTGGTCAGGGATCTGGGCAAGAAATACGGCACTTCGATGCTGTTTATCAGCCATAATCTGGGGCTGGTTCTGGAAACCTGCGACCGGATCTGTGTGATGTATTCGGGCGAGGCGGTGGAGACCGGCAGTATCGAGGATGTCTTTGACGAGATGCGCCATCCTTATACGCAAGCGCTGTTCCGGTCGATCCCGCTGCCCGGGGCGGATAAGAATGCGCGGCCTCTGGTGGCTATTCCGGGCAATTTTCCTTTGCCGCATGAGCGCCCGCAGGGGTGTAACTTTGGGCCGCGCTGCGATTATTTTCAGGAAGGTCTCTGCGATGCCCATGAGATCGCGATGCGCAGGATCGCCGGGAACGACCGTCATGCCAGCCGCTGTCTGAGGATCGAGGAGATCGACTGGGACGCGCCGCCCGTCGCGGCCGCCCAGAGTGCCAAGCCCGAGCCGGGCAAGGTGATCCTGAAGATCGACGATCTGAAGAAATATTACGAGGTTGCGGCCAATGCGCTGTTTGGCGGCGGCAATAAAAAAGTGGTCAAGGCCAATGAGACGCTGACCTTCGAGGCGCGCGAAAGCGAGACGCTGGCCATCGTGGGGGAATCGGGCTGTGGCAAATCGACCTTTGCCAAGGTTCTGATGGGGCTGGAGACGGCGACCGGCGGCACGATCCTGATCGACGGGCGCGAAATTCAGGACATTCCGATCGAAAAGCGCGGCACCAAGACGATCTCGGACGTGCAGATGGTGTTTCAGAACCCTTTTGACACGCTGAACCCTTCGATGACGGTGGGGCGGCAGATCATGCGCGCGCTGGAGATTTTCAAGATCGGCAGGACCGAGGCCGAGCGGCGCGAGAAGATGCTGACGCTTCTGGATCTGGTGAAACTGCCGCGCGCCTTTGCCGGTCGGATGCCGCGGCAGCTTTCGGGTGGGCAGAAACAGCGCGTCGGCATTGCCCGCGCCTTTGCCGGCGGTGCGCGGATCGTGGTCGCGGATGAACCTGTGTCGGCCCTGGATGTCAGTGTGCAGGCGGCGGTGACCGATCTGTTGATGGAGATCCAGCGCGAGGAAAAGACCACGCTGTTGTTCATCAGTCATGATCTGTCGATCGTGCGCTATCTGTCGGACCGGGTGATGGTGATGTATCTGGGTCATGTGGTCGAGATGGGCACCACCGATCAGGTCTTCTCGCCGCCCTATCACCCTTATACCGAAGCGCTTTTGTCAGCGGTACCGATTGCCGACACCTCGGTTCAGAAGGAACATATCGTGCTTGAGGGCGACGTGCCCTCGGCGATGGACCCGCCGCCGGGCTGTCCGTTCCAGACGCGCTGCCGGTGGAAATCGAAAGTGCCGGGCGGTCTGTGCGACCGCGAGGTGCCGCCGATGCGCAAGATGGAGGGCGGGCTTGAGATCAAATGCCATCTGGACGACGAAATTCTGGCGGCCATGACCCCGGTGATCAAGATCGCCGCCGAATAGGGTGGACAGCGGCATTGCCCGTCAGCCGCCCAGGATCACCCGCACATAGTTGCGGGTTTCGGCATAGGGCGGAACGCCGCCGTATTTCTGAACCGCGGCGGGGCCGGCGTTATAGGCGGCCAGCGCCAGACGCCAGTTGCGGAAACTGTCGAACTGCTGGCGCAGATAGCGCGCGCCGCCTTCAAGGTTTTCATAAGGATCATGCGGGTTGACCCGCAGTTTGCGCGCGGTTTCGGGCATCAGCTGGGCCAGACCCACCGCCCCCTTGCGCGAGCGCGCCCGCGGCTTCCAGCCGCTTTCCTGCTGCACCAGCCGGACAAAAAGATCTTCGGGCACCCCGTGGCGCCGCGCCGCCGAGCGCGCCATTTCCAGATAGGGGCCGCGATAATCGCCCTGATAGACCGCCGCCGG
>JASBSV010000130.1 GCA_030148745.1 Paracoccaceae bacterium | reverse complement strand
ATATTCCGCACCAAAGGCCTGAAATCCCAGCTTTTCGTAAAAGCCAATGACCTGTGTCTGCGCGCCCAGCCGGGCAAGGCGCAGCCCGCCTTCCGCCCGGAAAAGCTCCAGCGCCGCAAGGATCAGCTCTGCGCCCAGCCCCGTGCCACGATACTCGGGCAACACGCAGACCCGCCCGATCTTGCCGATATCGCCCGTGATCAACAGCCGCGCGGTTCCCACCGCAACCCCGCCGGAGACCGCCAGCAGATGCCGCGCCTGCGGGTCCAGCCCGTCAACCTCTTCGGCCAGCGGCACGCCCTGCTCTTCAACGAAAACCCGGTGGCGCAGCTCCTGGCAGGTGGCGATATCGCCCGTCTCGCGTATCTCCGTCGTCACGCGAAATAATCCCTCAGGATGCGCCCGTAAATCGCCTTGAGCTGGCCGATCTCTTCGACCTTCACACGCTCATCGACCTGATGCATCCGGCGCCCGACCAGCCCGAACTCGACCACCGGGCAGTGATCCTTGACGAAACGTGCGTCCGAGGTCCCGCCGGTAGTCGAAAGCACCGGCTCGATCCCGGTTTCGGCCCTGACCGCCGCGCCCACCAGATCCGAAAGCGGGCCCGGCGGGGTTACAAAGCTCTCGCCCGAGACTTTCGTGCGCATCGCGATGGCGATGCCCGTCTCGCCCGCCACCTCATCGGCCTGCTCTTGCAGCCATCGCGTCAGCGAGGCCGAGCTATGGGCGTCGTTGAACCGAATGTTGACCGTGGCCCGGCAGGCACCAGGGATCACGTTATTGGCCGGATTGCCGGTATCGAACGTCGTCACCGCCAGTGTCGAGGCGTCAAAATGCTCGGTCCCCTGATCCAGCTCGGCCCGCGACAGCCGGTCCACCAGACGCGCCAGCGCAGGCACCGGGTTTTTCGCGCGATGCGGATAGGCCGAATGCCCCTGAATCCCGGTTGCGGTGAAATAAGCCGTCATCGACCCGCGCCGCCCGATCTTCATCATCTCGCCCATGGTTTCAGGGCAGGTCGGCTCACCCACAAGGCAATCTGACATCGCCTCGCCATTGGCGGCCATCCAGTCCAGCAAGGCCGTGGTGCCATCGACCGCGTCGCCCTCCTCATCGCCGGTGATCGCCACGATCACCGCCCCGTCCGGCGGCGTGTCGCGGGTGAAATCGATCGCCGCCGCGACAAAGGCCGCAACCCCCGATTTCATATCCGTCGCGCCGCGCCCGTAAAGATATCCCTCGCGGATCTCGGCGCCGAAAGGATCGACGCTCCACGCCGCCTCATCGCCCACCGGCACAACATCGGTATGACCGTTGAAACCGAAGGTCCGGTTGGCCCCGCGCCGGCCCCAGCGCGCGAAAAGGTTCGACACCCCGCCGCGGTCGACACGGGTGCACTCAAACCCGGCGGCGCTCAGGATTTCTTCCAGTAACTTCAACGCGCCGCCCTCTTCAGGAGTGACAGAGGCGCAGCGGACCAATCTTGCCGTAAGGTCAACGGGATCAATTATGTCATTCATATGGCCATTTTGCGTGTGTTTTGAACACACTCAAGGCCGAAATACCGTTTTTTCAACTTCTTAGCTTTGAAATTTTTTTCCCATCCCCTAGGATTCCCGTAATCGCGGGAAAACCGCAAAAGAACAAAACCCGAGGCAGGGCAAACAGCAGACCCAAAAGGGTCGGATCGAGCGGACCTTCCAATCGCACGCACGTGCGGCGGCTCCTGATGTTTGTTCAGCCTCCATTTGGGTGGGGCAGACATGGTAACAGCGTCAGAGTTGCCGATTAACACAAAGGCCAACGCAACCGCGATGGCCAATGAGATTTTCGGCAACGGCGTGCAGGTCGTCGGCGCCAGCTATACCGGCTGGAATCAGGCCTCGGGCATCTATACCGGCGGCGATACCGTCGCGCCGGGCGTTACGCCCAGCGACAGCGGTGTCATCCTGTCGACCGGCCGCGCCAAGGATTTCACCAATTCCTTCGGCCCGGCGAACCAAAGCACCTCGACCTCGACCAATACCAAAGGCGTCGATAATGACGCCGGCTTCAACGCCATTGCCGGCGGGCCGACCCATGACGCCTCTTATCTGGATGTTGATTTCATCCCGACCGGCAACACGATGTCGATGCAATTTGTGTTCTCGTCCGATGAGTATCCCGAATTTGCCAATTCGATCTATAACGATGTGGTCGGCGTCTGGATCAACGGCACCCATGTTCCGCTTGCGGTCGGCAATGGCCCGGCCAGCGTGGGCAGTGTCAACACGACAAGCAATCAGAACCTTTACGTCGACAATACCGCCAGCACCTATAACACCGAGATGGACGGCTTTACCGTCACCATGACGCTGAAGATCCCCGTGGCCTCAGGTCAGCTCAACTCGATCCGCATCGGCATCGCCGACACCGGCGACAGCGCCTATGACTCCAACCTTCTGATCGCCGGGGGCAGTGTCCAGACCACGCTGGTTGCCACCGACGACACAATGACGATCGCCCCCACAGCGACCAAGACGATCGACGTTCTGGCCAATGACACCAGCACCACAGGCGGCACGCTGACCATCACCCATATCAATGGCCAGGCGGTCGTGGCCGGCGATTCGGTGGTGCTGACGACCGGTCAGGTCCTGACCCTGAACGCCGACGGCACCATTGATGTCACCAATACCACCGCCCTTGGCGACACCAATTTCACCTACGAGGTGACCGACGGCTCGGGCCAAAGCGATGTCGGCTTTGTCACACTCAAATCCGTGCCCTGTTTCGTCGCCGGCACCATGATCCTTACCCCGGGTGGCCAGGTCCCGGTGCAGGATCTGAACCCCGGCGATCTGGTGGTGACCCATGATGACGGGCCCCAGCCGCTGCGCTGGATTGGCAGCCGCCGGGTTGACGCAACCGGCGATTTTGCCCCCATCTGCATCGCCGCCGGCACCTTTGGCGATCATGACACGCTTCTGGTCTCGCCCCAGCACCGTATCCTCATTCAGGACATCCATGCCGAGCTTTTGTTTGGCGAAGCCGAGGTGCTGGTCGCCGCCAAACACCTGATCAACGATCACAGCGTGCGGGCCCTGCCCGGCGGTACGGTCGAATATATCCACCTTCTGTTTGACCGCCATCAGGTGATCTATTCCGACGGGCTGGCCACCGAAAGCTTTCTGCCCGGGCCGCAGACAACAGGCAGCTTTGAGGCCGAGGTCGTCGCCGAAATCCGCTCGCTCTTTCCGCAGATCGACATGCAGACCGGTCAGGGCTACAGCCGCTCGGCGCGCCCGGCGCTGAAGGCCTATGAGGCGGGGCTGCTGCGCGCCGGCGCAGGCGCAACCCAGACTCAAGCCCAAACAGCGGCTGCATGAGAACGGCCATGCAAAGCCACGCACATATCCCGCCGGCCCCGCACGCGCCCCGGCCCGGCACAAAGGACAGCGCATGAGCTGGCTAGCCCTATGCGATTTCGTCAACCCGGTGTTCTCGCGCCACGGGCTGCATGGAAAAGCGGCCAACGCGCCCGCGGCGGGCGAGCCGCCCGAAACCTTTCTGAAAACCGGCACCTTCGTGATCGAAGCGCGCTTCGATCCATCCATAAAACGCGCGCAAAAACTTCTGAACTATCGCCGCCCCGGCGACGCCCCGGTGCGTTTTGTCGTCTCGGTCTCAGCCACAGAAGGCGCGGTGATCGAGGTTGAGGACGGCCCTGTCAACCAAAGCCACCACCTCTCGGCCCGGTTTCGCGGCCAAGAGGACATGCTGCGCCTGACCTACTCCTGGGACGTCTCAAAACGCTGGGGGCTCCTGTCACTGGAAAACCTCGACAGCGGCACCCTCAGCCAGACCGAGATTCCCGACCCCCATCCGCTGCGCTTTGACGATATCGAACGGATGTCGCTGCGTCCGTCACGCCGGCCGGGCGACAACGCGGTGCTCTATTTCGGCTTTTCCGCCGGGATCGAACCGGTTGGCCTGTCGGCCTGCATCACCCCCCACGCGCCGGTCGAAACCCCCGAGGGGCCGAAAATGATCGATCGGCTCAAACCCGGCGATCTGGTGCTTACGCAGGACAGCGGCCCACAGCCGGTGCGCTGGGTCGGCGCGCGCGAGGTTCCCGCCCGGGGCCAGTTCCAGCCGGTGCGCCTGCGCGCCCCCTATTTCGGCCTCACCCGCGATCTGCTGGTCTCCCCCGATCAATGCCTGCTGATCACCGGCGCCGAGGTCGAATATCTCTTCGGCGAAGAACAGGTCCTGGTTCAGGCCCGCCATCTGGTTAACGGTGTCTCCGCCCATTGGGAAAAAATGGGCCCGACCGTCCGGCTCTATCATGTGCTTTTCGATCAGCATGAGGTGATCCGCATCGCCGGCTGCCAGCTCGAAAGCCTCTATGTCGGCGCCATCGGCACCGATGCAGCGCTGCTGCAAACGACAATGCTGCGCGGCATCGCCCCCGATGCCATGCCCTTCCACAGCGGC
Source organism: Paracoccaceae bacterium (assembly GCA_030148745.1). Lineage (GTDB taxonomy): Bacteria > Pseudomonadota > Alphaproteobacteria > Rhodobacterales > Rhodobacteraceae > JASBSV01. Next base: position 741 of record JASBSV010000130.1, on the reverse strand, counting down.
TCGGCCCGCCCGGTCCTGCGCAATTACGAGGCAATGACACTTCAGTCCGTGCTGGCAGGCTAGCGCGCGCCGCCCGCGGGCGATGTCAACACCCCATGCCGCCATTGCGCAGCACGGGGTGTCTTCCACTTGGACGGCCATCGGGTTCCCACCCTGTACCGCAGGCCCATGCCACGCGATCATGGTTTCCACTTGGTTAAAATATCCCCGCCGGAGGCATTTTCTTTTCCGCCACGCCAAAAATCTTGCCTCCGGCGGGGATATTTATTCCAAATGGAAGGGTTCAGGCCTTGTCAAAAAATGGGGTCATCTGAGCGACGATCACGGCGTTTTCGGCCAGCGCGCGCTCCATCAGTGCCTGCTCCTCGCCGGTGATGTCGTGACCTTCGGCCAGACGTTCTTCCAGCGTACCGTAGCCCGAGACATCCAGCGGGGCCATATCGGCCTGTTTGAGGATCGCGACGGTTTCGCGCACTGCCTCGGCCTCGTCCACGCCGCTGGCGAAACACATCAGCGCCGCGCCGCTGGCCTTGTCAGGCAAACCGTCGCCGGTCTTGCGACCGACCTCGACCAGAAGCGTATAGACCTTTTGCCGCGAGCTTTCTTTTGCCATGACGATCTCCTGCGGTTCGCGGGCCGGTTCCGGCCGGGTGTCTTAGTCGCGCAAGAGCTCGTTGATCGAGGTTTTCGAGCGGGTTTTGGCGTCGACGCGTTTGACGATCACCGCGCAATAAAGGTTCA